>JAOPVD010000196.1 GCA_025966295.1 Frankiales bacterium
CACCATCCGCTCGCAGTAGTCCACCCCGACCAGGTTCTCCTGGAAGATGTTGTGGTCGAACATGTACTCCGCGGCCTCGCCGAGGTTGACGATCCACTCGCCCAGGTTCGGCGGCCGCACGCCGTACGCCATGTTCTGCGCGTAGCACGAGCAGGTGGCGTGGTTGTCGCCGCAGATCCCGCAGATGCGGCTGGTGATGAAGTGCGCGTCCCGCGGGTCCTTGCCCTTCATGAAGATGCTGTAGCCGCGGAAGATCGACGAGGTGCTGTAGCAGTCCGCCACGGTCATGTTGCCGAAGTCGACTGTGGTGTAGATCCCGAGGCTCCCCACGATGCGGGTGATCGGGTCCCAGGCCATCTCGACCAGCTCGGGCTTCTTCGAGCTGGTCGTGCCGGTGCGCGGGAGTGTCGACGTCATCGTTGTCCGTCCCTAGGGGTCGGTGAGGTGATGCCGCGGTGGCAGGGGTTGCGTCCGCGGGTGGTCGGGCGGGACCACGGCTACCAGGTGCGGGAGGCGCCGGTCAGCAGCTCAGCGCTGCGCCTGCGCCACTTCGGCTCCTTGTTCAGCGTCCGGGTCGTCTGGCTGCGCAGCGTCCGGATCGTCTTGCCGTAGGCGCTGATCGTGGTCGTGGACAGCTTGCCGCCGGGCGGCTCGTCCATGAACGGCATGAACTTGTCCGGGAAGCCGGGCATCGTGCAGCCGATGCAGATGCCGCCGACGTTGGGGCAGCCGCCGACGCCGTTGATCCAGCCGCGCTTGGGCACGTTGCACTTCACGACCGGGCCCCAGCAGCCCAGCTTCACGATGCACTTGGGGGAGCCGTACTCGGTGGCGAAGTCGCCCTGCTCGTAGTAGCCGGCCCGGTCGCAGCCTTCGTGCACGGTCCGGCCGAACAGCCAGGTCGGGCGCAGCGCCTCGTCGAGCGGGATCATCGGGGCCTGGCCGGTGGCCTGGTAGAGCAGGTAGGTGATGGTCTCGGCGAGGTTGTCGCCCTGCACCGGGCAGCCCGGTACGCAGACGATCGGCAGGCCGGCCTTGCTCTTCCAGTCCCAACCCAGGTAGTCCGGTACGCCCATGGCACCGGTCGGGTTACCGGCCATGGCGTGGATGCCGCCGTAGGTGGCGCAGGTGCCAGCGGCGAGGATCGCCAACGCCTTGGGAGCCAGCCGGTCCAGCCACTCGCTCGTGGTCACCGGCTGCCCGGTCATCGGGTTCTTGCCGAACCCCGACCAGTAGCCCTCTCCCGCGAGGGCCTCGTTCGGGATCGACCCCTCGACGACGAGCACGAACGGGTCCAGCTCGCCGCGGTCGGCCTTCCAGAACCACTCGAGGAAGTCGTCCGCGCCGCCCGCCGGGCCGCACTCGAAGTCGATCAGCGGCCAGTGGACGGCCACTTTCGGGAGCCCCGGCAGCGCCCCGAGGGCGATCTCCTCGATGGTCGGCTGTGTGGCGCCGGTGAGAGCGACGGAGTCACCGTCGCAGCTGAGCCCGGCGTTGATCCACAGCACGTGGACGAGGGTGTCCTCTGCGGCTTGGGCTTCGGCGGAGAGCATCGCGCCTCCCAGGGTGGGCCTGCGTGTGGAGGCCCCTCACGCCGTAGACGGCCAGCGGTACCGGTCTGTGCGACGCGTAATTGTCCTATTCCTCACGGATGCACGTGTCAAGGAGTCAAGGAACGTAGACAGCCCGTTGTCGCCTGCGGGCATGAGGAGCATCATCGCCAACCCCGACATGGCCGAGGTGGGGGGCCGCCCATCTGTACCGACCTGACTGCCAGCCCGGCGGCCGAGAGCCGCCAGCGGCTGCGTGTCCACGTGACCGGCGTCGTCCAGGGGGTCGGGTTCCGGCCCTTCGTGTGGGGCCTGGCCCGCGCCCTCGAGCTGCGCGGCTGGGTCCGCAACGACACCGCCGGGGTGGTGGCCGAGGTCGAGGGGACGCCGGCCGACCTGGCCCGCTTCCTCGCGGCGCTCCGCGACGACCCGCCGCCGCTCGCCCGGGTCGACGACGTCCAGGTCGCGCCGGTCGCGCTGGCGGGCGAGCCGGACTTCGCCGTGCTGACCAGCGATCTCGGCGGCGCGCACCGGGTGCTGGTGGCGCCCGACGCGGCCAGCTGTGCCGCCTGCCTGGCGGAGGTCGACGACCCGGCGGACCGCCGGTACGGGTACGCGTTCGGCAGCTGCACCCACTGCGGGCCGCGGTACACGATCGTGCGGGACGTCCCCTACGACCGGGCCCGCACGACGATGGCCGGCTTCCTGATGTGCGCGGACTGCCGGCGTGAGTACGACGACCCGGGCGATCGGCGCTTCCACGCCCAACCGGTCTGCTGCCCGGCCTGCGGTCCCCGGCTCAGCATGCCGGTCCGGGAGGCCGCCCAGGTGCTCCGGCGCGGTGAGGTGCTGGCCGTCAAGGGGATCGGCGGCTACCACCTCGCGGTGCTCGCTGACGACGAGGCGGCGGTGGCCCGGCTGCGTCGGCGCAAGCACCGCGAGGACCGTCCGTTCGCGCTCATGGTGCGCGATCTCGGGGCGGCGCGGCGGCTCTGTCAGGTCGGAGCGCTGGAGGAGCGGCTGCTCACCTCGGTGGCCCGGCCCATCGTGCTGCTGGAGCGGGTCGGGCAGGTGGCGGCGTCCGTCGCGCCGGGCCAGCGCTCGCTCGGGCTGATGCTGCCGTACACGCCGCTGCACCACCTGCTGCTCGGCGCCGTCGACGCCCCGCTGGTCATGACCAGCGGCAACCGCAGCGACGAGCCGATCGCCCACCGGGACGACGACGCGCGGGGGCGGCTCGCCGGCATCGCGGACGCCTTCCTGGCCCACGACCGACCCATCGAGACGCGCGTGGACGACTCGGTGGTGAAGGTGGTCCGCGAGCGACTGGTGCCGATCCGGCGGTCGCGCGGGCACGTGCCGCAGTCGCTGCCGCTGCCGTTCGCGCTGCGCCGGCCGGTGCTGGCCTGCGGGGCGCAGCTCAAGAGCACCTTCGCGCTCGGCCGCGACGACCTGGCCTTCGTGTCGCACCACGTCGGCGACCTCGACGACTGGGCGACCTACCAGTCCTACGTACGCGGCGTCGAGCACCTGCAGCGGCTGTTCCAGGTGACGCCCCGGCTGGTCGTCCACGACCTGCACCCGGACTACGCCTCGACCCGCTACGCGGAGGCCCGCGAGGGCGTGGACCTGGTGGGCGTGCAGCACCACCACGCCCACATCGCGTCCTGCCTGGTGGACAACGGGAGCGCCGAGCCGGTCCTGGGCGTGGCCTTCGACGGCACCGGGTTGGGCAGCGACGGGACGCTCTGGGGCGGCGAGGTGCTGCGCGCCGACCTGCGCGGGTTCGAGCGGGTCGGGCAGCTGCGACCGGTGCCCCTGCCCGGCGGGGAGGCGGCGGTCCGCGAGCCGTGGCGGATGGCGCTGTCCTACCTGCGCGCCGCGTACGGCGACGACGTACCCGATCTGCCTGTCGTCGGGCACCCGCACTGGCGTGCGGTGGCGGGGCTGGCAGGCTCGGGGCTGGCGCCCCTGACCTCCAGCGCGGGGCGGCTGTTCGACGCCGTGGCGGCGATCGTCGGGGTGCGGGACGCGGTCACCTACGAGGCGCAGGCGGCGATCGAGCTCGAGCAGCTCGCCGACCGCGACGAGTCGGGCAGCTACCTGCTGCCGCTCGACGGGACGGAGGTGGACGGCGCCGCCCTCGTGCGGTCGGTGGTCGAGGACCTGGGCAACGGCGTGCCGGTCGCCGCGGTGTCGGCGCGCTTCCACACCACCCTGGCGCTGACGGTCGCCGAGCTGTGCGACCAGGTCCGCGACGGCCTGTCGACGGTGGCGCTGTCGGGCGGTGTCTGGCAGAACTCGCTCCTGCTGGCCCGCACCCTCGATGCCTTGGAGGCCAAGGGTTTCCGGGTGCTCACCCACCAGCACGTGCCCTGCAACGACGGCGGGATCAGCCTCGGTCAGCTGGCCGTCGCGGGGGCACTCGACGCGAGCTGAGCCCGCACCGCCTCCCAGAGCACGTGGTAGAGCGTGGTCTGCACCTCCTGGATGCGGTGCACCGACGAGGACGGCACCACGAACAGGTGCTCGAGCCCGGGCAGGGCGCGCATCGCGCCGCCCTCGTTGCCGGCCAGGCCGACGGTGAGCAGCCCGAGTTCGGCCGCCGCGGACAGCCCGGCCAGCACGTTCGCCGAACCGCCGCTGGTGGAGATGCCCAGGGCCACGTCGCCGGGGCGGGCCAGCGCCGCGAGCTGCCGGGCGAAGATCACCTCGAAGCTCACGTCGTTGGACAGCGCGGTCACGACGGCCACGTCGTTGGTCAGGCACAGCGCCGGCAGCGCGGGCTGCCGGACCGGCGCCAGGAAGGCCTGTACGACGTCCTGGGTGTCGGTGCTGCTGCCGCCGTTGCCGAAGGCGAGCAGGGTGCCGCCGTCCTGGAAGCGGTCGGTCATCGCGGCGGCACAGGCCACCAGGCGATCGTGCTCCGCGGCGCCGACCGCTGCACGCAGGGCCACCACGTCGCCGAGCTTGGCCCGGCTGGACGCGACGGTGCTGGCCACCACGTCGTCGGAACCGCCGCCGGCGAGGAACGGGTAGAGGGCGAGGGCGGGGTCGTCGGAGCGGCCGGCCCGCCGGTCCTCGAGGAAGACGTGCACCAGCTCCCAGAGCAGGTGGTAGGTGCTGACGTGGCCCTCCTTCACGACCAGCGGGTCGTCGCTGCGGACCACCAGGGCGTGCCGCGCCTGGACGCCGATGTGGTCGCCGAGCAGGCCGACGGTCAGCATGCCGCGGGCCGCGGCGGCCACGAGACCCCGTCGTACGTCCTCGGTGCCGGCGTCGCGGCTGATGCCGAGCGCGATGTCCTGCGGGCGCCCGAGGACGCCGAGCTGGCGGGCGAAGACGTCCTGCGGTGCCTCGTGCCCGAGCTGGGTGAGCGTGGCAATGTCCGCGACCAGCGAGATCGCGGGCAGCGCGGGCTTGCCGACGATGACCGGGTGGAGGAACTCGACGGCGACGTGCTGCGCGTCGGTGGCGGCGCCGAAGACCAGCAGGCGGCCGCCGGCAGCGAACCGCTCGGCGATCTCCTGGGCGGCAAGGGTGAGGGCCTCGGCCTGCCCGGCAAGGTCCTCCAACGGAGCGACCCGGCGCTCGAAGGCATCCGCCACCAGCGAGCCGACGGACAGTGTCATCGTCACCACCTCGGTGTCGACGCTACGCGCACTGGGCAGCCTTTTGGGCCGCCGGCCGGGTCAGTCGTCGAGGTCGTCGTCCAGGTCGTCGAGGTCGACGAGGGGGTGCTGGGTCGCGAGGGTTATCGCGACGACCTCGTCGCCGTCGAGCAGGTAGGGATGGCCCCGGAAGCCGCTCCGCAACCGGAGCAGGCCGTCGGTACCGACGTCGAGAAACCCAAGAAACTGGTCCTCCTCGGTTTCAACGACCACGAGGCTGCCCCCGAACAATGCGCTCACGAAGACGCCCTTCCAGTCACGATCAGTGACACCACCATAATGGCCGCCTAGGGACTTTCCCCTAGCCAGAAAGCGCAGTCTCTTTTGAGCGCATCGTCACAGGCGGGCGTAGTCCAGGATGTCCTGCTCGAAGTCCTCGACCATCTGCGGGGTGAGCGTCGGTCGCGTCTGCTCGACGGCCCGCAGCACATCCGCTGTCGTGGCGCGCTGCTCGTCGGGCTCGGCCAGGGAGCGTTCGAAGACCGCCTGCGCGGTACGGCGGGCGGCGAAGGCGATGTCGGCAGGGGTGTAGGTGTCGGACTGCTCGACCAGCGCGGCCAGGTCGAGCTCGTCGTGCGGGATGCCGCCGAGGTAGTGGCCCCAGATGGCCAGCCGGGCCTCCGCGTCCGGAGGACCGACCGGGATGACGTAGTCGAAGCGGCCGTGCCGCAGCAGCGCGGCATCGAGGGCGCGCACCGAGTTGGTGGCGCAGACCAGCAGCCGGTCGCTGCGCTCGCGGAAGGCCGGAATCAGCTTCAGCATCTCGTTGGTGACGCCGAGCGTCAGCGACGGGGTGTCCGCGTCCCGCCGACCGGCGATCTCCTCCACCTCGTCGATGAACAGCACCAGCCGGTCCAGCTCCGCGACGAGGACGAAGGCGTCCCGTAGCGCCGCCGCGGGTCCGGCGGACGTGGTCGCGAGGCGGGACGGGAACAGCTCGACGAACGGCCAGCCGAGGCGCCCGGCCACCCCTTTGGCGAACGTCGTCTTCCCGGTCCCCGGGGGGCCGAACAGCACCACGGCGCGGGGCGGCACCAGGCCCGAGCGCTCGGCGGCCTCGGGATGCGCGAGCGGCAGGATCACCTGGCGTTCGATGATCTCCTTCTCGCGGACCATCCCGCCGACCTCGTCCCAGAGCCCGGGAGGCATCTGCCGGGCACCGAGCTGGTCGAGGAGCCCGCGGTCGGCCCGGGACGCCCCTCCGGACTTGTCGTAGACCACGACCCCCGGTCGCACCCCGAAACCGCGGTGGGCGAGGGCGGCCCCGCCCACGTCGCCCTCGTCGGGGAGCAGACAGCGGATCCGCTCGGCACCGGCGGCGAAGGCGCGGCGCTCGAGCTCGGCGAGCAGCGAGCTGCCGACGCCCCGTTGCCGCCAGGCCGCGGCCAGGCCGACCCGCAGGATCCACGCCTGGTCGCCGGAGACGGCGGCGACGGCGGTGCCGATGACCTCGTCGCCGACCGTGGCGACCACCGTCGGCTGGCCGGCGCGGACGGCGGCGAGCAGCTCGGCCAGGCCGAAGACGGGCTCAGCGCCGCCCGTGCGCGGGTCGTCCCAGATCCGGAGGACCGCGTCGAGGTCGTCAGGATGGAACTCGCGCACTCGCCAGAGCGCCATCGCCGCAGTGTGCCCCCCAACCCCGTGTGCACCAAGGGTGCCGGCGCACGCTCAGTCGCTGGGCTGGCTCAGCAGCGAGTCGTCGTACGCGATGTCACGGGCCACGGCGGGCGGCGGTGTCCAGCCCTCGGCGACGAGCAACCGGTAGAGGCCGACCCGCGCCTCCACCATCGCCTCCGCGGCGGTGAGGCTGCGGTCGTAGAGGTCGGCGTCGATCTCGCCTCGGCGCAGGCGTGCCTCCACGCCGTCGCGCCGCTGTACGGCGGCGTGGAAGGCCCACACGGCGGCGTGGAGCCGTTGTTCAGGTGTCTGGGTCATGGCACCTCCTGGGACCTGCATCGGCCAGATGGCGCAACTGCTGTAGGGCCGTTCGGGTGACATGGCGGTATCGGGTCGTACCGTCCCCGGATGGCCGACGTCGCGTTCAAGGACCTCTGCATCGATGCCACCCGCTCCGACCTGGTCGGGCCGTTCTGGGCCGAGCTGCTCGGCCTGCAGGCCGAGCAGCAGGACAACGGCGACTACCGGCTCCGCGGCGAGCCGCCGGCGCGCACGGTGTGGGTCAACACCGTGCCCGAGCCGCTCGCGGGTAAGAGCCGGGTGCACCTCGACGTGCGGCTGGCCGCCGACGACACCGCCGTACCAGGGGCGACGCCGGTGCGGGACCGCGACGACGAGGTCCACTGGCGGGTTCTTGCCGACCCCGACGGCCTGGTCTTCTGCGCCTTCGGCCCGCACCGGCAGTACCCGGACGCGCCCGGCGGGCCGTTCGAGCTGGTGGTGGACGCCGCCGACCCGCTGGCGATCGCCACCTGGTGGGCGGAGCGCACAGGGGCGTCGGTGCACCAGCGCGAGGGCAGGCCGGAAGTCTGGCTCGAGGAGGTGGCCGGCTTCCCCTACATGTTCTGGGTGTTCGCCCCGGTGCCTGAGCCGAAGACGGTGAAGAACCGGGTGCACTGGGACGTCACGGGTGATGCCGGTGCCCTGGTGGCGGCCGGCGCGACGGTGCTGCGCCCCGCCGACGACGAGATCCGCTGGACGGTCCTGGCCGACCCGGAGGGGAATGAGTTCTGCTGCTTCAGCCCGTGACGTGCGGGTTGACGCTCACCAGGCGGGGGTCGGGACCGGCCACCAGTGCACGCCGGTGTCCGTCGCGAGCACGACGCCCACGGCCCCCACGACCAGCAGCACGGCGACGACGCAGAACCCGGCACTGGCCGTCGGCGTCGCGCGCAGCAGCCCCCGGCCGAGCAGCCGACGCGCGTCGGCGGTCGAGCGCCGCGACAGCTGCACGGCCAGGACCGCGAGCACGGCCAGGGCCGCGCCGTACGCGCTCGCCAGCGACGCGCCGTGCCGGCCCTTGAGCAGCAACGCCAGGCCGGCACCGAACGGCCCGCCGACGACGACCGCGAGCGGCAGCCCGGCGAGCACGTCGCCGAGACCGCGGAGCAGGTGCCAGGGCAGGGCGAGGGCCTGTATGGCGGGGTCGCGGCGGCGGGCCCCGCGGCGCTCGCGGCGCACCGTGAGGACCGCCCGGGAGCGGGTCGTGGTCTGCAGCCCGGCGAGCAGGAGCAGCACCGCGGCCGCGGCGACGGCCGGGGCCAGAACGGTCAGGCCCCCGACGGCGGCGAGGGCGGCTGGTGCCACCGAGGCGACCCGCAGCCGTCCCGGACGGACCACGGGCGGCGGCAGCGCGATCTCGTGCCCGCCGGGCGGGTCCGCGGCGAGCACGGAGGTCGGAGGCACCGTGGCCGCCGCCAGCACCTGGGTCGGCGGCGGTACGGAGGACGGCGGCCGCGGGGCGGGGACCGCGCTGACAAGCTGCCGGGTCTGGCCCAGGTCGAGGACCGAGGTCGCGCCCTCCAGGTCCGACAGCCGCACCGTGAGGTCCGGCGCGCTGCTCGGACCGCCCAGGGCGTGCAGCAGCTCGGCGGCGGTGGGGCGGTCCAGGGGAGCGGCGGCGGTGGCCTGAAGGACGAGGTCGGCGACGGGCCCGGTGAGGCCGGCCAGGTCCGGCCGGTCGTGCACGACGCGGTAGAGCACCGCCTCCGGCCGGCCCGTCCCGTACGGCGGCCGGCCGGTACCGGCCAGCGCCACCGTGGCGCCCCAGGCGTGGACGTCGATGGCGGCGGTGGCCGGCTGGCCGAGGACCTGCTCCGGGGCGAGGTAGCCGGGCGTGCCGATCACGGTGCCCGACCGGGTCAGGGCCGTCACGTCGGCCGCCAGCGCGAGGCCGAGGTCGACCAGGTGCGGCTCGCCGTCGACCAGGAGCACGTTGCTCGGCGTCACGTCCCGGTGCACCACCCCGGCCGCGTGCAGGGTGAACAGCGCCTCCGCCAGGCCGCGGGCCAGCCGGTCGAGGGCCGCGCCGTGCAGCGGCCCGTCCAGCGCGACCACCTCGTCGAGCCGCCGGCCGGGCACGAAGCGGGTCATGATCCACGGGTTGTCGCCGACGACGTCGGCGTCGAGGACCTCGACCAGGTGCGGACCGCGGACCCGCTCCAGGGCCGCCAGCTCCTGCCGGAACCGGCGGCGGCCGTCCTCGTCACCGGGGCCGTCGCGCAGCACCTTGACGGCCACCGCGCGGTCGTCGGCGAGCACGCCGAGGTAGACGGTGCCCATGCCGCCCTGCCCGAGCCGGCCCAGGAGCCGGCACGGCCCGACCTGGGCCGGGTCGCCCTGGCGCAGCGGCGCGAGCGTCATCGCGGGGGCCCTCCTCGGGGTCGGGAACTCACGCTAGCGGCGCCCGTCCGGAGCGCGCGGGAGCCTCGCCCGGGCAGGCGCGCGGGATTCCCGCTCGACACCGCCGTAACGTGGACGCTCATGACCACCTACTGCGCGCCGTGCCTCGCTGACCTGGCCCTCGTCCGAGAGGCCGTCACCTCAGTGTCCGGTACCGCCTCCTGCATGGCGCACGCCGTCCTGCTCACGCACCCGACCGACACGCCCCAGCGGCGCCTGACCCGGCTCGGGGAGCTGCGCACCGTCGCGGAGGGCAAGCTCGCGACCGCCTCCGCCGAGGACGCGCCGGCGATCGAGCTGCTCGTCCAGGAGTACGCCCTGGCCGGTGCCATGGACATGACGGTGCCGCTGCGCGACCTGGCGGGCGACCGCGCGCCGCGGCCGCCGAAGAACCGCCGCAACCGGCCGGGCCGGGGCGAGCGCCCCGAGGGCGAGCGCGGCCCGCGTCCCGAGGG
>JAOPVD010000237.1 GCA_025966295.1 Frankiales bacterium
ATCGTGGTGCTGATGGTCTACAAGCCTGGTCAGTGATCGTCCGGCCCGTCACGCCGGCGGAGACGGCCGAGCTGCGGCGCGCGGTGCTGCGCGGCGGCCGCCCGGTGCTGCTGCCGGGGGACGACGAGCCGGCCTTCCACGTCGGCGGGTACGACGGCGAGGTGCTCGTCGGGACCGGCAACGTGCGGCGTGAGCCGGCGCCCTGGGCACCCGAGCAGCCCGCTTGGCGGTTGCGCGGGATGGCGACGGCCCCGGCGGCCCGCGGCTGCGGGGTCGGCGCGCAGCTGCTCGCCGCGCTCCTCGCGCACTGCCGGGAGCACGGCGGCGGGCTGCTGTGGTGCCACGCCCGGACCCCGGCGCAGCGGTTCTACGAACGGGCCGGGCTGCAGACCCGCGGCCAGCCGTGGGAGGACCCGGAGATCGGGCCGCACGTGATCATGTGGCGGGAACTCTAGGCGGGCGGGTTGTCCAGGGTCCAGCCGCGGACCGGGTCGCCGGCCAGCTGCGGCGTCTGCCGCCCGTGCGGCTGCTGGCGCAGCGTGATGGCCTGCGCGTAGTACTGGCCGTACCGCAGCGCCTCGCCGACGGTCGTGATGCCGTTGCCGTTGGCGTCGGCCTGGCCCTGCAGCAGCCCGAGGTCCCACACCAGCCCGGTCCACACCGACTCGCCCCAGGCGGGGTACTCGTAGGACTTCTGGGTCGCCTTCGAGCTGGCCGAGACCAGCACCCGCGAGCTCGGCAGGTCCTCCATGAAGCCGCCGGCCTCGCAGCCGGCGATGTCGACCCAGAGCTTGCCCCTGCCCTGCTTGAGCACCGCGGCGACCTCGCTGTCGGGCACGAAGTCGCGGTCGTAGGGCCACAGCTTCTCGCGGCCACCGGCCTGCTTCACGTGCCCGGAGAAGTGGAACAGCGTGAACGTCCCGGGGGTGCTGTTCGCGGCCAGCCAGGCCAGCCCGGCGCGGACCGCCGCCCCGGTCGCCTGCTGGTCGGTGACCATCCGGATGTTCTGCGCCCGCCAGCCCGAGGCGAGCAGCAGCTGCCGGATGAAGGCCACGTCGTTGGCGCCGGCGATGGTGTCGTGGGTCGGCTTGCGGTAGCGGGTGACCCCGACCAGGAAGGCGTACCGGTCCGCCGGCGCGGCGGTCGCGGTGGGCACCGGGTCGTTGAACGGACCCGGTGGGGGCCCGAGCGAGGCCTCGAGGGGGACGCCGGTGCGGGCCCGCGCGGGGATCCGCTGCGTGACCGGCTTGCGCGGCGGCGGCTTGGGCGTGACGGTCGCGGTCGGCACCGGCGCCTGCACGGTCGGGGTGTCGGCGTAGGTGGCCGGCGTCGTCGCGATCACCCCGGAGACGACCACGGCCACGCTCGCGACGAGGACGAGGGAGGCGCTCCAGGCGACTCCCTCGACAGCCCAGCGGGGCGCCTGACGTCTCACTCCCCGAGCCTCGGCGCCCGCGGCCGAGAAATCAAGGCAGGCCGGCGAGCGCGCGCTCGAGGTCCCCGAGCAGGTCGTCGGCGCTCTCGATCCCGACGCTCAGCCGGACCAGGTCGGCCGGCACCTCGAGCTGCGAGCCGGCCACGCTGGCGTGCGTCATCCGGCCCGGGTGCTCGATGAGCGACTCGACGCCGCCCAGCGACTCGCCCAGCGTGAACACCTCGGTGCGGCGGCAGACCTCGAGCGCCGCCGCCTCGCCGCCGACGAGCCGGAAGCTCACCATCCCGCCGTACGCCTTCATCTGCTTGGTGGCCACGTCGTGGCCGGGGTGCTCGGGCAGCCCGGGGTAGAGCACCGCGCTGACCGCGGCGCTGCGGCTCAGCAGCTCCACCACCCGGCCGGCGTTCTCGCAGTGCCGGTCCATCCGGACGCCGAGGGTCTTGATGCCGCGCAGCACCAGCCAGCTGTCGAAGGCGCCGGGCACCGCCCCCATCGCGTTCTGGTGGTAGGCCAGCTGCTCGCCGAGCGCGGCGTCGGCGGTGACGAGCGCGCCACCCACCACGTCGGAGTGCCCGCCGAGGTACTTGGTGGTGCTGTGCACGACCACGTCGGCGCCCAGCCCCAGCGGCTGCTGCAGGTACGGCGACGCGAAGGTGTTGTCCACCACGAGCAGCGCGCCGGCGTCGTGGGCCACCGCCGCCAGCGCGGCGATGTCGGCGATGCCAAGCAGCGGGTTGGTGGGGGTCTCGCACCAGATCAGCCGGGTCTCCGGCCGCATCGCGGCCCGGACGGCGGCCAGGTCGGCCAGCGGCACCGGCGTGTGCTCGACCCCCCAGCGGCTGGCCACCTTGTCGAACAGCCGGTAAGTACCGCCGTAGGCGTCGTTCGGCACGATCACGTGCGCGCCCGGGCTCAGGACGGCGCGCAGCAGGGTGTCCTCGGCCGCCAGCCCGCTGGCGAAGGCCAGCCCGGTGGCGCCGCCCTCCAGCGCCGCCAGGCAGGTCTCCAGCGCGGTGCGGGTCGGGTTGCCCGAGCGGCTGTACTCATAGCCCCGGTGCTGCCCGACCTCCTCCTGCACGAACGTCGAGGTCTGGTAGATCGGCACCACCACCGCCCCGGTGGTCGGGTCCGGGTCCTGGCCGGCGTGGATCGCCAGCGTCTCGAAGCCGTGCTCGCCCGGGGTCCAGTCAGCGCTCATCGGCTCAGGCTACGTCCGCGCCGGCGGTCAGCCGTGCGACAGGAAAGCGAGGACGTCCTGGCGGGTGATGACCCCGGTCGGGCGGCCGTTGTCGACCACCACGGCGGCGTCGGCCTTCTCCAGCGCCACCATCGCCTCGTGCACCGGCTCGCCGGCGCCGACCATCGGCAGCGGCGGCCCGAGGTGCAGCGAGAGCGGGTCGGCGAGCTGGGCGCGGCCGTTGAACAGGGCGTCCAGCAGGTCCCTGTCGTGCACCGCGCCGACGATCTCGGCGGTCATCACCGGCGGCTCGGCCCGGACGACGGGCATCTGCGAGACGCCGTACTCGCGCAGGATGTCGATGGCCTCGCGGACCGTCTCGTTCGGGTGGCTGTGCACGAACTCCGGCACCGAGCCGGTCTTGCGGACCATGACGTCCCCGACGGTCTGCTCGCCGTTGTTGGCGGCCAGGAAGCCGTAGTCGGCCATCCAGTCGTCGTTGAAGATCTTCGACAGGTAGCCCTTGCCCGAGTCGGGCAGCAGCACGACCACGACGTCGTCGGGGCCGGCCTGCCGGGCCACGTCGAGGGCGGCGACGGTCGCCATCCCGCAGGAGCCGCCCACGAGCAGGCCCTCCTCGCGGGCCAGCCGGCGGGTCATCGCGAACGCGTCCCGGTCCGAGACGGCGAGCACCTCATCGGGGACCGCCGGGTCGTAGGTCGCCGGCCAGAAGTCCTCGCCGACGCCCTCCACCAGGTAGGGCCGGCCGCTGCCGCCGGAGTAGACCGAGCCGACCGGGTCGGCGCCGATGATCCGCACCTTGCCGCCGGAGACCTCCTTGAGGTAGCGGCCGGTGCCGCCGATCGTGCCGCCGGTGCCCATGCCGGCCACGAAGTGCGTGATCCGGCCGTCGGTCTGGGTCCAGAGCTCCGGGCCGGTCGTCTCGTAGTGCGAGCGCGGGTTGGCCGGGTTGGAGTACTGGTCGGGCTTCCAGGCGCCCGGGATCTCCCGGGCCAGCCGGTCGGAGACCGAGTAGTAGGAGCGTGGGTCCTCCGGGTCGACGGCGGTCGGGCAGACCTCGACACGGGCGCCGTACGCCCGCAGCACGTCGATCTTGTCGCGGGCCACCTTGTCGGGGCACACGAAGACGCAGGAGTAGCCGCGGGTCTGGGCCACGATCGCCAGCCCGACGCCGGTGTTGCCGCTGGTCGGCTCGACGATCGTCCCGCCCGGCTGCAGGGCGCCGCTGCGCTCGGCGTCCTCGATCATCCGCAGCGCGATCCGGTCCTTGACCGAACCGCCGGGGTTGAAGTACTCCACCTTGGCGAGCACCGTCGCACGGATCCCCTCGGTGACGCTGTTGAGGCGGACGAGGGGCGTGTTGCCCACGAGGTCGATGAGCGAGTTGGCGACCTGCACCGGGGTCCCTCCAGGGCCGTGCCGACGCGGTGCGCCGGACCAGGCCCAGCCTAGGCCGGGCTAAGGTCACCTACCGGCCAGTAACCAAGGAGGTGCGGACGGCGTGAGGCTGCAACGACCTGGACGACGTGCCACCTGGGTGGCGATCCGCGGCGCGTACGGCGGCGGCGCCGTCGGCGCGCTGGGGGCGCTCGGCTACGGGCTGATCCGGGCGGAGGCAGCGGTGGCCCGCCGCGCCATCGGCGAGCCCACCGACGTGCCGCCCGACCCCACCGGTCTCTACGGCCGCTACCGCGGCGCGCCGCTGCGCCTGGTGATGCTCGGCGACTCCAGCGCCACCGGCCTGGGCTGCGACACCCCGGAGCAGACCCCCGGTGCGCTGCTGGCCGGCGGCATCGCCCGCGACCTGCGGCGCCGGGTGCGGCTCGACGTGGTCGCCGTCGTCGGCGGCCGCAGCGCCGACCTCGACACCCAGGTCGCCAAGGCGCTGCTGGACCGGGTCGACGTCGCGGTCATCATGGTCGGCGCCAACGACGTCACGCACCGGGTGCTGCCGGGGGACGCGACCCGCGACCTGGGCCGGGCGGTGGCCACGCTGCGCGCCGCCGGGGCGGTCGTCGTCGTCGGCACCTGCCCCGACCTGGGCACCGTGAAGCCGCTGCTGGAACCGCTGCGGTCGGTGGCGGCGTACTGGTCGCGGCGGATGGCGGCCGCCCAGGCGGTGACGGTCGCGGAGAACGACGGCATCGCGGTCTCCCTCGGGTCGCTGCTGGCCCTGGAGTTCTCCGAGCAGCCGCACCTGTGGAGCGCCGACCGCTTCCACCCCTCCCCGCACGGTTACCAGCGGGTCGCCGACGCGCTGCTGCCCAGCCTGCTCGAGCAGCTCGGGGTCGACATCCCCGTCAGCGTCCCGGTCAGCACCACCGTGCAGGACGTCAACGTGGCGGCCGGCATCGCCGCCCGCGAACCCGGCCTGGCCGTCGAGACGGTCGAAGGCGAGGAGGGCGCCGCCGCGGTCGGGCCCGGCCGACTGGCCCGGCTGGTCCGCCGGCTGCCGCTGCGCGGCCGGGGGGCGCCGGACGCCCGCGAGCCGGAGGACGGCGACCTGAAGGAGGGCGCCGTACCGGAAGACCCGATGTCCCGTTAGCGTTTCACCGAACAGCGTTCTGTATCTCACCACGAGGAGCCCCATGTCCGAGGCCGTGATCGTCTCGACCGCCCGCACCCCCATCGGCCGTGCCTTCAAGGGCTCGCTCACGAGCGCCCGCCCTGACGACCTGGCCGCGTTCGCCGTCCAGACCGCGCTCGACAAGGTGCCCGGCCTGGACCCGCGTGAGATCGACGACCTCATGCTGGGCTGCGGCCAGCCCGCCGGCGAGGCGGGCTTCAACATCGGCCGCGCCGTCGCGGTGAAGCTCGGCTACGACTTCCTGCCCGGCACCACCGTCAACCGGTACTGCTCCTCGTCGCTGCAGACCACCCGGATGGCCTTCCACGCCATCAAGAGCGGCGAGGGCGAGGCCTTCATCTCCGCCGGCGTCGAGGCCGTCTCCCGCTTCGGCAGCGGCATGTCCGACATCGGCGACGCGCAGAACCCGTTCTTCGCCGACGCCGTGGCCCGCAGCGCCAAGGCGGCCGAGGGCGGCGTCACCGACTGGCACGACCCGCGCGAGGACGGCAACGTCCCGGACGTCTACATCGCCATGGGCCAGACCGCGGAGAACGTCGCCCGTTGGAAGGGCATCAGCCGGGTCGACATGGACGAGTTCGCCGCCCGTTCGCAGAACCTCGCCGAGAAGGCCATCGCGGACGGCTTCTGGGACCGGGAGATCACCGCGTACACGCTGGCGGACGGCACGGTCGTCTCCGCCGACGACTGCCCGCGCGCCGGCGTCACCGCCGAGGGCATGGCCGGCCTCAAGCCGGTCTTCCGCCCGGACGGCCTGGTCACGGCCGGCAACGCCTGCCCGCTCAACGACGGCGCCGCCGCCGTCGTGATCATGAGCGCCGAGAAGGCCGCCGCCCTGGGCCTCACCCCGCTCGCCCGGATCGTGTCGACCGCCGTCACCGGCCTGTCGCCCGAGGTCATGGGCCACGGCCCGGCCGAGGCCATCAAGCTCGCCCTCAAGCGGGCCGGCAAGACGGTGGACGACATCGACCTGTACGAGATCAACGAGGCCTTCGCGGCCCAGGTCCTGTCCTCCCAGCGCGAGGTCGGCATCGACCTCGACAAGCTCAACGTGCACGGCGGTGCCATCGCCGTCGGTCACCCGTTCGGCATGACCGGCGCCCGCATCACCGGCACGCTGATCAACGGCCTGCAGACCCTCGACAAGCAGTTCGGCGTCGAGTCGATGTGCGTCGGCGGCGGCATGGGCATGGCGATGGTCATCGAGCGCCTCAGCTAGACCCCAGCACCTCCGACGGCCGGCCTCCCCTCG
>JAOPVD010000271.1 GCA_025966295.1 Frankiales bacterium
CCGCTCCCCGTCCCGTCGGGGACGGCCGCGCTGCCCGGCTTCACCCTCGGGCCGGTGCCGTCGTCGCCCACCTCCGCCGTCCCGGCCCCCGCGCTCGCGCCGAGCGTGGCCGCGTCCGGGACGCCGACGCCGCCGGCCGGCGTGCCGGTCGCGTACGGCGGCAAGGACGGCATCGTGCAGAGCTCGGCGCACCGTTACGGGCTGCCGGCCCTGCTCGCCCTGGTGGCGATCGGCGGCGTGGTGTCGCTGCTCGTGCGCTTCCTGCTGGCCGAGCCGGGAGCACGTCGTACCGGGTCCTGACCGACGGCGCTGGTAGCGTTGCCGCGTTTGCTGACGTGAACACCCTCCTGCCACGGATCGTCCGTGGCCGCTGAGTCCACAGGAGGAGGTGGGTTACTTGCGTCACTACGAGCTCATGGTCATCCTCGACCCCGACCTTGAGGAGCGGACCATCGCTCCCAGCCTCGACACGTTCCTCAACGTCGTCCGTACGGGCGGCGGGACGGTCGAGAAGGTCGACATCTGGGGTCGCCGTCGACTCTCCTTCGAGATCAACAAGAAGGCCGAGGGCATCTACGCCGTCGTCGACCTGCAGGCCGAGCCGGCCACGATGAAGGAGCTGGACCGTCAGCTCAACCTCAACGAGGCCGTCCTGCGCACCAAGGTCCTCCGTCCCGAACTGCGCTAGTCCGAGCACGTCCTTCCCCGCAACCTCAGTGCATCCCTGATCGCACGCACCTCACTCTGACTCCCCGTACCGGGGAAGGAACCTCCAAGGAGAACCACGTGGCAGGCGAGACCGTCATCACCGTCGTCGGGAACCTCACCGGCGACCCCGAGCTGCGCTTCACCCCTTCGGGTGCGGCCGTGGCCAGCTTCACCGTTGCCTCCACCCCGCGGACGCTCGACAAGGCGACCAACGAGTGGAAGGACGGCGAGGCGCTCTTCCTCCGCTGCTCCATCTGGCGCCAGGCCGCTGAGAACGTGGCCGAGTCGCTCCAGAAGGGCATGCGGGTCGTGGTCCAGGGACGCTTGAAGCAGCGCTCCTTTGAGACCAAGGAGGGCGAGAAGCGCACGGTGATCGAGCTCGACGTCGAAGAGGTCGGCCCCTCCCTGAAGTACGCCACCGCGAAGGTCAACAGGACCACGCGCGGCGGCGGCGGGGGCGGCGGCTTCGGTGGTTCTCCCTCGGGCGGCGGCGCGCCGGCTGACGACCCCTGGGCCTCCTCGGCCCCGGCGGCGTCGGGCGGCGGCGGCGGCTGGTCCGACGAGCCCCCCTTCTAACCCACCAACTTTCGTAGGAGTACGCAGCGATGGCCAAGCCGCCGCCCCGCAAGCCCAAGAAGAAGGTCTGCCAGTTCTGCAAGGACAAGGTGACCTACGTCGACTACAAGGACAGCGGTCTGCTCCGCAAGTACATCTCGGACCGCGGAAATATCCGCGCCCGTCGTGTCAGCGGCAACTGCAGCCAGCACCAGCGTGACGTCGCCATGGCTGGGGAGAACAGCCGTGCGATGGCGCTCCTCCCGTACACGAGCACCGCCCGATGAAGCTCATCCTGACGGCCGACGTGCCGAACCTCGGTGCCCCCGGGGACATGGTTGAGGTCAAGGACGGCTACGGCCGCAACTTCCTCGTCCCGCAGGGGCTGGCGATCCCGGCCACCCGCGGTGCCGAGAAGCAGGTCGCGAACATCCGGCGGGCCCGCGACGCCCGTACCGTCCGCGACCTCGGCCACGCCAACGAGATCAAGCAGTCGCTGCAGACGCTGAACGTGAGCCTGCCGGCTCGCGCCGGTGACGGCGGCAAGCTGTTCGGCTCCGTGACGACGGCGGACATCGTCGCCGCCATCAGCAAGGCGGGTGGCCCGAAGCTCGACAAGCGCTCCGTGGTCATCAAGCACGCGATCAAGTCGGTGGGCAACCACGCGGTCCAGGTCAAGGTGCACGCCGACGTCGAGGTCAACCTCTCGGTGGCGGTCGTCGAGGGCTAGCGCCCTTCGCACGTCAGAACGGCCCGGCCCCTCACGGGGGCCGGGCCGTTCTGCTGTCGCGTGGCTAGCGGGCGGTGAGCAGCACCTTGGCCAGCGCCCGCCGCTCGTCGAGCTCGAGCAGCGCGTCGGCGGCCTGCTCCAGCGGGTAGCTGTTGCCGACCAGCGGGTCGAGGCTGCCGTCCTCCAGGTGCGGCAGCAGCCGGGCCCACTGCTCCTGCAGGTAGGCGGGGTCGCGCATCCAGAACGCGCCCCAGCCGACCCCGACGACGCTGAGGTTGTTGAGCAGCAGCCGGTTGACCTTCACCTCGGGGATGCCACCGGCGGTGAACCCGACGACGAGCAGCCGGCCCTCCGGGGCCAGCGCGCGCAGGCTGTCGGTGAAGCGGTCGCCGCCGACCGGGTCCATGACCACGTCGACCCCGCGCCCGCCGGTGAGCTCCTTGACCTGGGCGAGGAAGCCGGCCGGGTCGGCGATGACCTCATCGGCGCCGGCCTTGCGGGCGATGTCGGCCTTCACGTCGCTGGACACCACGGCGATGACCTTGGCGCCCAGGACCTTGGCGAGCTGGATGGTGGCGACACCGATGCCGCCGGCCGCCCCGTGGACCAGGACGGTCTCGCCGGCCTGCAGGCGCCCGCGGCGCACCAGCCCGAAGTCGACGGTCAGGTAGTTCATGAGCAGCGCCGCGCCGGCCTCGAACGACACCCGGTCGGGCAGCGGGAACAGCAGCGCGGCGTCCACGGCGGCCCGCTCGGCGTAGCCGCCCAGGACCGAGAACCCGGCCACCCGGGTCCCGGGCGCGAAGGCCGCACCGGAGACCACCACGCCGGCGACCTCCGAGCCGGGGACGAACGGCAGCTCGGGCTTCATCTGGTACTGGCCGCGCGACATCAGCACGTCCGGGTAGTTGACGCCCGCGACGTGCACGTCGAGCAGGACCTTCCCGGTCGCGTCCGGCTCGGGGACGTCGACGACCTGGACGGCGGCCGGCCCGTCGAGCGTGGTGATCTGGACTGCGCGCACTGCTCCTCCTGAGGTGAGGTCGTCACGGTACGGCGAACCGCTCGGCCCCCGCCGTAGAGGTCCGGGCTCCCCCGCGGGCCCAGCGCACCGGTCTCGGGGGCGCGGCACGCGGGTGGGGGCTGTGGACACCTCCCCCGGACTGTCGGACCTTCGTGGTGCCGTAGAGGCATGGAGCTCTTCGACCTCCCACGCCAGCGGCTCGACCCGGCCACCCACGACGCGGTCTTCGGCGACCTGCCAGCCGTGCTGGCCGCCGACCTGCACACCCCCGAGGTCGGTGACCTGGTGCTGCAACTGCTCGACCGGGGCTGGCGCCAGGGCCAGGTCGCGACCCGGGTCGGCGCCATGCCGGCCGGCCCCGACCCGGAGGCCGACGTCGTCCGGCTGCTGACCGGTTTGCTTGCGCAGCAGCCGCCGGACGTCCGCTGGCGCGAACAGCGCGCCGAGCGGGAGGCGGCGCGCAGCTCGGCGCAGTTCGAGCAGCCGGCCAGCGAGGACTCGCGCCGGCGCTGGATCGCCCAGATCCGGCAGGACCTCAGCGGCCCGCGCACGCCCCGGCCGGAGCCGCTGGTGCGGATGCGGCCGGCCTGTGCGCTCTGCGCCGCCGAGAGCGAGTTCTTCGTGACCCGGCAGGTGCGGCTCTGCGGGGCCTGCGTCGAGCTGCTCGGCACCGGTGCGGTGACGCTGCCGGAGGCAGGGTGAGGCGCCACCTTTCTTCGTCCACAGGCTGGCGTGACCGATGTGGGCGAGTTGTCCGCGTGCCCACCGGCCCCGGCCGGCCGTCCTGCACAGGGTGCCGACAGGCCGTCCACAGCGGCGCGCCACGTCATCCCCACCCTGTCCCCAGCGGCGCCCACAGGGGTCGGCGGCGACCCGGCCCGGACACGCCGACGTCGGTCCGTCCTACGACTAGAAAGCACCAGGCGCAGGGAGTCTGGGCCGATCGGGAGGGGTGCAAGCAGCTGTGAGCGAGCGGGTCGTCGAGCTCAACCGGCCACCCGCTCAGCCGTCGGCTCCGCCGGAGTTCGAGCGGACACCGCCGCAGGACATGGCGGCCGAGCAGTCGGTGCTCGGCGGCATGCTGCTCCACAAGGACGCGATCGCGGACGTCATCGAGGTGGTGCGCTCCGGTGACTTCTACCGGCCGGCGCACCAGCTGATCTTCGACGTCATCATCGAGCTGTACGGCAAGGGCGAGCCGGCCGACGCGATCACCGTCGGGGCCGAGCTCACCAAGAACGGCGACGCCGGCCGGGTCGGTGGGCTGCCGTACCTGCACACGCTGGTGTCGACGGTGCCGACCGCGGCCAACGCCGGCTACTACGGCAAGATCGTCGCCGAGCTCGCGATCCTGCGGCGCCTGGTCGAGGCCGGCACCCGGATCGTCCAGCTCGGGTACTCCGGCGACGGCCGGGAGGTCGACGACATCGTCGACCGCGCCCAGCAGGCCATCTACGACGTCACCGAGCGGCGCAGCTCCGAGGACTACACGCTTCTCGAAGACCTCATGCAGCCGACCATGGACGAGCTCGAGGCCATCGGCGGCCGGGCCGGGATGATGTCGGGCGTGCCCACCGGGTTCGTCGACCTCGACAGCTTGACGAACGGCCTGCACCCCGGCCAGCTGATCGTCATCGCCGGCCGTCCGGGACTCGGCAAGTCCACGCTGGGCCTCGACATCGCCCGCAGCGCGTCCATCAAGCACGGCCAGGCGTCGTGCATCTTCTCGCTGGAGATGAGCAAGACCGAGATCACCATGCGTCTGCTGTCCGCCGAGGCTCGGGTGCCGCTGCACCACATGCGGTCCGGCTCGATGACCGACGACGACTGGGCCCGGCTGGCCCGCCGCATGGGTGAGGTCGCCGAGGCGCCGCTGTACATCGATGACTCGCCGAACCTCACCATGATGGAGATCCGGGCGAAGGCCCGGCGCCTCAAGCAGCGCAACGAGCTGCGGCTCATCGTCATCGACTACCTCCAGCTGATGAGCGGCAACAAGAAGGCCGAGAGCCGTCAGCAGGAGGTCTCGGAGATCTCGCGTGCCCTCAAGCTGCTGGCCAAGGAGCTCGAGGTGCCGGTCATCGCGATGAGCCTGCTCAACCGTGGCGCTGAGCAGCGCACCGACAAAAAGCCGATGCTGTCCGACCTGCGCGAGTCCGGCTCGATCGAGCAGGACGCCGACAGGGTGCTGCTGCTGCACCGCGAGGACGCGTACGAGAAGGAGAGCCCGCGGGCGGGCGAGGCCGACTTCATCGTGGCCAAGCACAGGAACGTCCCGACCGCGACGATCACGGTGGCCTTCCAGGGCCACTACTCGCGCTTTGTCGACATGAGCCCGAGCTAGCCGCAGCGTGGACAGCCGCGCCGCTCCCCGGCCGGTCGGCTCGTGAAGGGTCCTTGTCCGCACGCCGCCAGGCCGAGCTCGGGTTGGCACCGCGAGAGGTCGTCAAGAGCCAGGCGAGGTGGTTGACTCCGGCTGTCGGCCCAGTCCCCGGCGCAGTCGGTCGTCCACGCAGCTCGGGATCGGGTGGCACATGACGGGACCTGGGGCTCGTGAGCCG
>JAOPVD010000282.1 GCA_025966295.1 Frankiales bacterium
GCTGCCGGGTGCAGGCGGTGGCCGCGACCCGACGGTGAGCACCAGGACCCGGTGGCCGGCGTGCTCGCCGACCTCGACGAAGCCCAGCCGGGCCAGCAGTCCCAGCGACGCCGCGTTGCCCGGCCGCACCTCGGCTCGCACCTGCACCGCGCCGCGGGCAGCGACCCAGCCCAGCAGCAGCTGGACCGCGGCCGTCCCGAGCCCGCGTCCGCGGGCTGACGGTGCCAGCCCGTAGCTGACGTCCACGACGCCCTCCTGGGGCGGCCCCAACCACCCGCAGTCGCCCACGACCAGGCCGTCCTCGAGCACCAGGAAGGTGCCCTCACCGGTGTCGTCCGGGTGCTCGGCCAGCGGCCGCAGTGCGTCCGCGGTGGCGGCGTGCGGCCAGTCGGGGACGTGCGGGACGGGGGGCTCGCGGTAGGTGCAGACCGCGACGGCGACCGCGTGGGGGACGGGGAGGAGCTCGATCACTCCGCCGGCTCGGCGAGCGCGGCAGCGAGCGCCTCGCCGACCAGGCCGACCTGCCAGGAGCGGGCCCCGCTGCGCGTCAGCGCCGCACGGACGGTGTCGACCGAGACCGGCTCGGGCGGGGTCCAGGCCAGCCGGCGCACCGCATCCGGCGGGACCAGGTTCTCGGCCGGCATGGTGTGCGCCTCGGCGAGCTGCGTCACCGCCGCGCGGGCGCGGGCGAGGCGCTTGGCCGCGACCGGGTCGCGCTCGGCCCAGCGGTTCGGCGGCGGCGGACCGTCACCGGCCGGGACCGGCTGCGGCAGCTGGTCGTCGGGCATGGTCGCGGCCCGCTGCAGCGCCCCCCACCAGGTGTCCACGTGCCGCCGGGTCGACCGGCCGCCGAACACCGGCAGCGCGATCAGGTCCTGCGGCGTCGTCGGCGCGGTGCTGACGGCGCTGACGATGGCGGCGTCGGGCAGGATCCGGCCCGGAGCGGTGTCGCGCCGGCGCGCCATCTGGTCGCGGACCTGCCACAGCTCGCGGACCCCGGCCAGCTGCCGGCGGGTCCGCAGCCGGTGGATCCCGCTGGTACGGCGCCACGGGTCGGTGCGCGGCCCCGGGGCGGGCGCCGTACGGACCGCCTCGAACTCCTCGTGCGCCCAGTCGAGCTTGCCCTGCCGGTCGAGGTCGGCCTCGAGCGCGTCGCGCAGCTCGAGGAGCACCTCGACGTCCAGCGCGGCGTAGACCAGCCAGTCCTCCGGCAGCGGCCGGGTCGACCAGTCGGCTGCGCTGTGGCCCTTCTCGAGCCGGTAGCCGAGCACGTTCTCGACCATCGCCCCGAGGCCGACGCGCTCGAAGCCGGCCAGGCGGCCGGCCAGCTCGGTGTCGAAGACCGCGGGCGGCTCCATGCCGACCTCGGCGAGGCAGGGGATGTCCTGGCTGGCGGCGTGCAGCACCCACTCGCAGCCCTGCAGGACCTTGCCGAGCAGGCTCAGGTCGGGGCAGGCGATCGGGTCGACCAGGGCGCTGCCGGCTCCGGCGCGGCGCAGCTGCACCAGGTAGGCCCGCTGGGAGTAGCGGTAGCCGGACGCGCGCTCGGCGTCGACGGCCACCGGGCCGGTGCCCGCGGCGAACCGGGCCACGACCTCGGCGAGCTGTGCGGCGGTCTCGGTGACGGGCGGCACCCCCTCACGGGGCACGAGCAGGGGTGTCACCTGAGGCTGGTCGCCGGTCACCTCCCCCTCAGGACCCGGCAGGGTCTCCGTCACGGCACGGAGCCTACGTCGCGCGTCCTGCCCGGCGGGTCGCGCCTCGCCGGGTGCGGACTCAGCGCTTCGCGCGCAGCGCGTCGAAGACCGGCTTGCCGGTGCTGTTGGGCGCGTACGTCGTGGTGCTGGACAGCAGGCTGAAGCCGCCGCCGGCGTTGCCGTCGAACGCGAACGCGATCCAGCCCCACTTCGGCGACTGCTGCTCGAGGATCCCGATGGTCTCCCGGTAGTACTGGGCGCCGTCGACGTAGCCCTGGCCGTAGCCCTTGGAGTACACGGGCCAGCCGAACTCGGTGACGAGCACCGGCACGGTGGCGGCGACCGGCTTCCAGCGCTTGAGCAGCGCCAGGTTGGCCCGGGCGTTGTCGGGGGTGTTGCACGCGGCGCCGGGAACCGAGCAGGAGTAGGGGTGCAGGCCGTAGACGAGCTGCCCGCGGGTGGCCTTGACCCGGAGGCGTGGCACCGACGCGGCCCAGCCCGGCGCGTTCACCACGATCAGGTGACCCGGTGCGGCGCGCGAGACGATGTCGTACAGCTCCTGCATGCCGGCCGCCTTGTACTTCGGGGCGGTCTTGCGGCAGGCCGCCAGCTCGCGCTGCTGGGCCTGCCGGGCGGCCGGCGACGACAGGTACGGCGGCGTGAGGTCGCAGTCCTGCAGCGTCGCGCCGGTGGTGCCCTTGAGCCAGATCTCGTCCGGCACGTAGTGCGGCTCGTTGTAGAGCTCGAAGGCCACCAGCCGGTTCAGGGCGAAGTGCCGGGCCGCGTCGGCCCAGAACTGCTGCGACACGGGGGCGTCGGGCATGGCGTGCCGGTCGATGCGCGTGCACCCGGCGGTGGACGTGTGGAGGTCGAGGAGCGCGACGATGCCCTGCGCGGTGATGCGCTGCACCTCGGTGTCGATGGCGGCCCGGTACGCCGCGGCGTCGGTGGCGAGCGTGGGGCACGCCCCGGTCCACTGCGCCGAGCCCACGGGTACCCGCACCACGCTGGCGTTCCACGAGCCCGGCCGGGCGTTGCCCAGGTGCTCGATCTCATGGGCGCTGACGCTGGCCGGACTGGTCGAGGGGCCGCCCTGGGTGCCGTCGCGGTGCAGGCCCCGCAGCACGACGTCCTTGCCGGCCGCGTCGACGATGCGGTTGCCGGAGACCAGCAGCGGGCCGAGCCGGGGATCGGCCGCACCGGCCGGTGGCGGCGTCGCGCTGAGCAGACCCAGCGACAGGGCAACGAACAGCAGGACCGGTCGGCGCACAGCGCCCCCACATCAGAAGGGGACGGCTCGCAAGGTGTTCGGCGCCGTCCAGGGCCGACCGTACCCGGCGGGCCGGGACCGGAACGTGGCGGGCGCCACCAGCTTCCGGCGGCAGGACTAGCGGATGACGCCGGCGCGCATGGCGAGCGCGACCATCTCGGCGCGGTCGCCGGTGCCCAGCTTGCGGGCGATCCGGGCCAGGTGCGACTTGACGGTCAGCGCCGACAGGCCGAGCTCGTCACCGATCTGCTTGTTGCTCTGACCGTCGGCGACCAGGCGCAGCACCTCGACCTCACGGCCGGACAGCTCCGAGACGCCGGTGTCGACCGGCCCGCCGCGCAGCCCGGCAGCGAGCAGGGAGGCGACCGAGGGGTCGGCGTACACGCCGCCGTCGAGGACCCGACGCACGCCGTCGGCGACGACCACCGGCGAGGCGGACTTGAGCAGGTAGCCCTGGGCGCCGGCGACGAAGGCGGCGCGCACGGAGTACGGGTCGTCGGCGGCGGACAGCACGACGAGCCGCTGCCAGCCTGCGGACCGCAGGTCGGCGAGCAGGTCGAGGCCGGAGCCGTCGGGCAGGCCCAGGTCCAGCACGCACAGGTCGCGGGGGCCGGACAGGTTGGCACGGGCCCGGGCCTCACCGATGGTGGCCGCCTCGACCACCTCGCGGGCGCCCATCATCTTGAGCCGGTTCACCATCGACTCGCGGACGAGCGGGTGGTCGTCGACCACCATGGCGGAGAAGCCGGGGTTCTCCCCGACCGCCTGCGCCGGAATGCTGTCCAGCGCGCTCTCGAGACCGGCTGCCACCGCGTCCTCCACCTGCTGCCTTGGGACGGGTGGTACCCGCCGCTCCACTCCTGCTTCGGCGCGTCAGGGCCCGGGCTGAAGGACCGAGTTGCTCCGAGTGGCGCAACGGGCCGCGTTAGCCCGTTCGGCTGACAAGACCCCTGCGGACTGCAGTTCGGCCTCGGTGCTGCCGAACGGAGGAACAAGCCCTAGCCCAGGAGGCATCCCTTGACCGGTCACGCCAGCGTCCGCCGCAGCCTCGCGAGCGGTGTCGTCGGAGCCCTGCTGGCGGGCAGTGCCCTGGCCGCGGTGCCCGGCGCGGCGGTCCTGCAGGCCGTCGTGGCGTACGACGGGGCGCCGGGCGACGTCGCCGGGGTCCCTGGGGTCAAGGTCGTCGCCACCCTCCCGGCGCTGCAGATGGCGGTCGTCCGCGGCGACGCCGACGCCCTGGCGCGGCTGGCCCGCACCCCCGGCGTCCGCGGGCTCGCCCCGGACGACGCCGTCCAGCTCACCAGCCGCGACGACGACGACGAGAACAACAAGGGCAACAAGAACAACAAGGGCAACAAGGACAACGGGAACGGCGCCGTCCTCGCCTCCGCCGGGCTCGGCGGCGGGGCTGGCCAGCGCGGCGCAGGCGCCGGCACCCGGATCGCGTTGGTCGACACCGGCGTCTCCGACACCGCGGCCCTGAACCGGGCCAGCGGCCGGCTGGTGGACGCCGTCGACGCCTCCAAGGTCGCCGACGGCAAGCCGGTCGAGACCGGCGGCACGTACACCGACGGCTACGGCCACGGCACGTTCATGGGCGGGATCATCGCCGGCGGCGTGACCAAGGGCACCGGCGGCAAGGCCCTCGGCGTGGCCCCCGGCGCCACCGTGCTCGTGGTCCGGGTCGCCAAGAAGGACGGCACCACCAGCCTGTCGCGGGTGCTCGGCGGCCTGGACTGGGTGGCGGCCCACCCCGACCAGGTCGACGTCGCCAACCTCTCGCTGTCGCACACCCGGCCGGGCAAGGGCTACGGCGCCGACCCGCTGACCGACGCCGTCGACAAGGTGCGCGCCGCCGGCGTGACGGTCGTGGTCTCGGCCGGCAACACCAAGGACATCGTCGGTGACCCCGGCTTCGACCCGCTCGTCCTCACCGTCGGCGCCGCCGACCTCGAGCGGCGCCGGGTGGCACCGTTCAGCGGCAGCGCCGTCGTCGCGGGCGTTCAGAAGCCGGACGTGGTGGCCTCGGGTGTGGACGTGCTCGGGGTGCTGCCGAGCGACTCGGTCCTCGCCAAGGCGAAGGGCACCACGCACCTCGGGCACGGGCTCTACCGCGGCTCCGGCACCAGCCAGTCCGCTGCGGTGGTCTCCGGGCTCGCCGCCATCTTCCTGGCCGCCAACCCGGCCGCGACGCCCGTGCAGGTCAAGGCCTCGCTGCGCTGCGCCGCCGACGACCTCAAGGGCAAGAAGGACGGCGCGGGTCTGGTCCGCAGCACCACCACCATCTGCGCCGGCGAGGACGGCATGGCCCTGGACGGCAGCGGTGACGCCACCGGCGAGAGCAGCTTCGACGCCTCGTCGTGGGCCGCTTCCTCGTGGGCCGCGTCGAGCTGGGCGGCGTCGAGTTGGGCGGCGTCGAGTTGGGCGGCCTCGAGCTGGGCCGCCTCCAGCTGGGGCGCCTCCACCAGGGGCAAGACGTCATGAACCCGTCCCGCAGCGTCCGTGCGGTCGCGGCCGGAGCCGCGCTCGTCGCGTCGGTCACCGCCCTGCTGGACGGCTGGGGCGCGCCCGCGTGGTGGGCGGTGCTGGTGCTGGCCGTCGCGGTGGGCGTGTCGGAGTACGCGGTCGTCAGCCTGCAGTTCGGCCGGCAGACCTGGGCCTTCTCCCTGACCGAGAGCGCCCTGGGCGCCGCCTGGGTGAGCGGCACCGGCAACTGGACCGTCCTGGGCGTCGCCGTCGGCGTGTTCGCCGCGCAGACGGCGCTCAAGCGGCCCCGGCTCAAAAAGCAGTTCAACCTGGCCAACTTCGCCGCCGCGACGGCACTCGGCTCGCTGCTCGCCGGCCTCTGCGGCGGCGGCATCACCGGCGCGCTGGTCGGCATCGCGGTCTTCTTCGTCGTCAACCACTCGCTGGTCGCCGTCGCGGTCTCGATGACCAGCTCGCGGCCGCTGTTTCCGCTGCTGCTCTCCTCGATGCCGCTGTCGGCCGTCCACATGGCCGGCAACAGCTCGATCGGCCTGCTCGCCGCCTACCTCGCCATGACGGCACCGCTCGGGCTGCTCGGGCTGCTGGTGCCGCTCGCGCTGCTCTGGTCCTCCTACGACCAGCAGACCCGGCGTAGCCAGGAGGCCCGGCTGTACGCCGAGCTCGCGGCCGGCCAGGAGCGCGCCACCGGCCGCTCCAGCGACACCTCGGCGCGCGTCGTGGTCACCGCCGCCGCCCGGCTGTTCGGCGGTGCGGACGTCGAGATGCTGCTGCTCGCGGCCGACGGCCCGGTGCGGTACGCCGGCGACGAGGCCGGGGGCCCGCAGCGGCTCCGGGTCGACGCCGAGGTATTCTACGAGCCGTGGGTCATGCGCGCCCTCGGCGCGCGCGGCGTCGCCACC
>JAOPVD010000310.1 GCA_025966295.1 Frankiales bacterium
CGTGCGCGCTCGGCCGGCTCGTCGCGCCGGCCGGTTCGGCCCAGGGCCCGGTGCGGGTCCTCGTCCGCCCGGAGCAGATCGAGCTGCATCCGCCCGGCGCGGAGGGCGCGGCCGCGCAGGTCCTCGACGTCAGCTACTTCGGTCACGACGCCACCGTGCGGCTGCGCCTGCCCGAGGGCGAGCAGGTCGTCGCCCGGGTCAGCGGCCCCGGGCTGCCCGAGACCGGCGCGCAGGTCCGGCTGGTCGTACGCGGGCCGGTGCGGGTGTACCCGACGGGCTGACGGCTCCGTTCGCCGGGCGCATGATGGGGCCGAGCCCTCGGGCTCGGAGGTCGACATGTCTGCGCACCGTGCGACGTACTGGCTGGTGGCCTGCGCCCTGGTGGTCGCGGGCGCCGTGTCCCGCCCCGCCGAGGCCGGCACCTCCGCGGAGCCCTTCGCCGCCCCCGACAACGGCCGCAGCTGCCGCGCCAGCATGCTGCCGGTGACGGTCGAGCTGGGCAGTGCTCAGGTGTTCGCCCGCATGTGCACGCCGACCGGCAGCCGGCCGCGCGCGGTGCAGCTGCTCGTGCACGGCATCACCTACGACCACCGCTACTGGAACACCGCTGACCCTGCGCAGCCACGCGGCGACCGCTACTCCTGGGAGGCCGCCGCGGCGCGGGCCGGCTACGCCACCGTGGCCATCGACCGGCTGGGCGCCGGCCGCAGCAGTCACCCGCCGAGCGCGACGGTGAACCTCGCGTCCAACGCAGCGGTCGTCCACCAGGTCGTCCAGCAGCTGCGCGCCGGCCGGGTGCCCGCCGCCGGCAGGCCCATCGCGTACCGGACCGTGGTGCTGGTCGGGCACTCCTACGGCAGCATGACGGCTTGGACCGAGGCCGACCGGTTCCAGGACGTGGACGCGCTCGTCCTGACCGGGGCCACCCACAACGTCCGTGAGGTGCACGCCCCCAGCAACATCGAGGCCTCGATGTACCCGGCGGTGCTCGATCCCCGGTACGCCGGCACGCTGCTCGACCCCGGGTACGTCACGCCGCGGCCCGGCACCGTCAACGGGCTCTTCTACGCGCCGGGGACCGACGTGGACCCGCGCCTCATCGCGGCCGACGAGCAGAAGAAGGGCACCGTCAGCCAGTTCGAGCTGCTGAACTACCCGGTCATCTTCCGCACCCGGCTGGACCTGCGGGTCCCCGTGTTCCTGCTCGTCGGGGACAAGGACGGCATCTTCTGCTCGCAGACCCCATTCGACCTCGGCGCGCCGTGCGGCAGCCCGTCCCGGCTGGTCGCGAACGAGCGTCCGTGGCTCGGGCCACGGGTGCCGTCCGTGCAGGCCTTCGTCACCGCGGGCGCCGGCCACGACCTGAACAACTTCCGCAGCAGCCAGACCTCTTTCGCGGCCGCCCTGCGCTGGCTGAGAGCGACGGTCCGGCAATAGGGCAGTGTCCGGTTCTCGGGGCGTGCGGTGCCACAGGCCCGGAACGCCCCCAGGCCGTCACAGCCCCCATCGGCCAAACCGAAGCTGTCGAGCAGGCACTCGCGGCCCTTAATACGGGTGTGAAGGACCACCACGAGTCACCCATGCCTGGCAGGAGGACCAGCGGCAGCGCGGTCGGGTCGCCTGCTCTACGTAGTCGGGCGTGACGACCTCATGCTGGGATCGGCGTGGCCTGAAGATTAAGAGTCCCCCTTGCGCCGATCGGGCCTTGGGTGGAGGTTCCGTCCAAGCGGTCCGCACCGCGGGCCCGGGGAGGGGACGGTCATGACGAGCGACGTAACGGCGGACACCGAGCTGAAGGCCAAGCACCGGGTGATGTGGGGGAACGGCGACTATCCCCTGATGGTCGACACGTTCCTGCTGCCCATCGGTCAGCGTCTGGCTGACGGGGCGGGGATCGGACCGGACGTCCGCGTACTCGATGTGGCTGCCGGCACCGGCAACGCGTCCGTGCCGGCCGCGCAGCGCGGCGCCCACGTGACCGCCAGTGATCTGACCCCGGACCTGCTCGCAGCGGGGGCGCGTCGGCCCGATGCACAGGGACTCGGCATTGAGTGGGTCGAGGCCGATGCCGAGCACCTGCCCTTCGAGGACGGTTCGTACGACGTCGTGATGTCAGCGATCGGCGTGATGTTCGCCCCGCACCACCAGGCGGCGGCCGACGAGCTGGTGCGGGTCTGCCGGCCGGGCGGCACGGTCGCTCTGCTCAGCTGGACTCCCGAGGGGATGTTGGGCGACCTGTTTCGGACGATGAAGCCCTTCGCCGCCCCGCCGCCGCCCGGTGCGCAGCCGCCGCCGCTGTGGGGCAGCGAGGAGCACCTGGCCGGGCTCTTCGGAAACCGGGTGGACTTCCACACCCTGCAGCGGGACACCTTGGAGATCACCGCCTTCGCCCGCGCCCGCGACTACGGCGAGCACTTCAAGGCCTGCTACGGCCCGACGATCGCCGTACGGGCGAACGCCGCGAAGGACGGCCGCGCGCACGAGTTCGACGACGCCCTGGACCTGTTTTGCGACAAGTGGAACCTCGGGACCTCCGACCAGGGCAGGTTCGAGAAGGAGTACCTGCTCGCCGTCGGCACCAGGCACTGACAGACGCTGCGGTGCGGCCCCGGCACGGTCAAGCGACAGACCTCCGATGGTCTGGCCGCACTGCGTCGGCGCCTGGCGTTGCCGGACTCTGAGGGAGAGCCCCGTGGGCAAGCAGCCGAACTCTGATGAGCCTCATGACGTGCGAGGCCTCCTCGTTGACGCCTACCCCAGTCCCGACGTTCCCGACGCCCACTCTCTGTGGGCGGCGGCAGAGGCCGGTCGACGCAGACGCGGGTGGGGCACGCCGACCGTCGCCGTGGTCGCCCTGAGCGTTCTTCCCCTGCTTGCTCTTCTCGCGTGGATCCTCCCTCCACGCGATGCTGCAGTTCTGGGTACGGCTTCACCGCAGCCAAGCCCCTCTGGGGCCTCGCAGCACTCATCGACTGACAGACCTCAGCTGTCCCTGCTCTCGCCCTCACAAGACCCGGACACCCTCGAAGTCGCCTTCCGTCTTCACGTCGAGGACCGCACAGGTGCCGCCAGGTCCATGGCAATCCGCTTCGACTGGGGTGACGGCAGCACCGGCACGATCCCCGGCCGGTCGTGCGCGCCCGGCGACGCCACGGGCTCCCGCGACCTGAGGAGCACGCACCGGTACGGCGCGGCAGGCCGCTTCACGGTTTCGGCGACGGCCACCTTCTCCAGCTGCAACGGCGATGGCGAAAGCTTCACCATCCCGACCACGCTGGACTTGGTGGTGGGCGCCACCGCCGGCACGCCGGCTTAGCCCGGGAGGCCGACGTCCCTCCGGAGAACCCTCGGCCCTCCTAAGGGAAGCCAACCGACAGCAGACCCAGGGTTCGTCGTCAGTGCACCGACCTGGCCGGGCACTGCGAAGTAACAGGGCGTTACCGGCCACGGCCAGGCGCGGCACTACCACCGATATTCAACGTCATCAACCGACATACTTTGCAAATGTTTCGACCCAGCCTGATGCTTGTCTCGGTTGTTTCGTTGATGCTGGCCACCGCTGCATGCGACATGGAATCCTCTGCCCGAAGTGCGTCTGGCTCGCCCTCGGCCCTCTCCACGTCGACTGGCGAGCCAGCGCGAGACCTGACCCTCGCGGTCGCGCGCAGGAATGGCGAGGTCGCCCTCTATACGGTCAGCCGTGATCATCGCGTGCACCTAGTCGCTTCACTGCGCGGTCACCTCTCGACGGTTTCCTTGGCTTCCACGGGCCGCGTATGCGGGAGCTGGCGCCGCACAGTCAGTTGTCTCGATAGGTCTGGTCCGAGCGTGCTTGCGCGGGGAGAGGTCGAGCACGTCGCGGTGAGCTCCGACGGACGACAGGTCGTCTGGGTTGATCGGGTGCCGCGAGCAGGCTGGACGGACCGCGTTCCGGACGTTGTGGTTGCGACGGCCGACGGGCGCGAGATCAAGCGACTGCCAGACAGGACGGACCCATGCCCCAACTCGACTCCGGGTGGCCCCTGTGTGACCTTCACGTGGCCGAATGGCTTGGCTGTGATCGGCGATCAGTTGCTGATTACCTCTAGCTGCGAGTCCGACGACGGTTGCACCTTAGAGCAGCTAGACCTTCGAAAGGCCACGACCTGGAGCGGACGAGAGATTCGTCCGCGCTACTCGGACCGGCGCTACAAGGCCTACGACAACATCGGCGCCGGCACTGCCACGACAGCCGTGGTCGAGGAACGGGGATCCATGTTATACGGCGACGCGCCCCCCTCGCGGGCCGTGCTCGTCGATCTCGCCACAAGTGGAGTGCTCACGGTCATCGCCACGGCAGCGGAGGGCCGCTTTATCGCCCGGGTCAGTGGCGGACTCAGGGGTTGGGCCTACACGACCGCCACCAGCACCGACGACCACGGTAACCCGGTAGGAGCACGCCACTACGCCCGATTGACTGGCGAGGGCAAGGGTGCACCTCTCCTCGGATTGCCCTCCGACGTCGTCCAGATCGCCGCCACCTGAGGTTTCCAAGGCGATCGACGGACGACGGCGAGTTAACAGTTACCTGCACGACTGGGTCGTCACTGAGAAGGGCCGTTACTCGGCCGAGTCGGCGCTTCTCTGCACGAAGGCCAACCGACCGGTGAGGCGATCGCACCCCACCGCTTTCTCTCGCCGTGCTGCGCGTCGACAAGGACTCGCACCGGGACGTCGACGGTGGCGGCATCGACCTCGCCGACCGCGGGACCAGCAGAACTGCACCAGACAGGGGGCTCAGCGGGCCGAGGGCCAATCAGCCCACGCTCAGCCGGGCAGGGGAGGGTCCTGCTGTGGTGCAGATGTGCTGGTCGCTGGCCGCACCGGGGCGCCGACGGTGGCGGCATCGACCTCGCCGACCAGGTCGCACGCCAGGCGCAGCTGACGCAGCACCACAGCATCGCCGCGGTCGAGCAGGTCATACAACCGAGCGGCACGGGCCAGCACCGAGGCCGACAGCGCAGGCAGGCTGCCGGGTCATGCCTGGCACGGTGTCCAAGCGGTGCGGCTGCCGAGAGGAGGGCGGCCAGCTGCTCGGCGCGGGGTGCCTCCAAAATTCACCGAATGATCTTGAAAACGACTCTGGGCTTCCTCTCGCGGAGAGAAAGCCCAGGTCAAACGGGGTGCGCCGCCAGGGACTCGAACCCCGAACCCGCGGATTAAGAGTCCGCTGCTCTGCCAATTGAGCTAGCGGCGCTGGTCGTACGGGCGGAAACGATACCAGCACCCACGGGTCACCCGTTCGGGCTATGCCGCGCACGGTGGCGGACGCCGAGGAGAGGTCTACGCACCTATCCAGGAGGGTCCATGACCACGCAGATGCTGACCCCCGAGCTCACCATCACGGACCGCTGCGACCGGTGCGGAGCGCAGGCCTTCATCCGGGCCGTGTTCCTTGCCGGCGAGCTGACCTTCTGCGGTCACCACGGTCGCGAGCTGCTCGGGTCGCTCCGGCGCCAGGCCGTCCTCATCGAGGACGGCACCGAGCTCATCAACGCCAAGCCGAGCCCGAGCGCCAACAGCGACTGATCAGCCGCGCAGGCCCTCGGCCCGGCGCGCGGCCAGCAGCAGCTGCTCGTAGTCGTCGGCGTGCACCTCGGCCAGCTGCTCCAGTGCGGCCTTCTTCGCCCGCCGCTCGCGGACCTCGAGGTCGCCGCTCCCGACCACGCCCAGCAGCGGCTGGCGCTCGGCCGGGGGAGTGGCCGCTCGGACCGTCCGCACGACGGAGGCGCGGGCCGCCCGCGGCTTGACTGCCGGTGCCGTCAGACAGCTTGCGCAGGAGCCGGAGTCTCCCTCGAAGGCCTCCGCGGCAAGCACCTTCCGGCACTTGTCGCATCGCTTCCAGGCCGCCACGCCGTACCTCTTCCTGTCGTGCTCGGATTGCTGTTCCACCGTAGACGCCGCAGCCGGTGCTTGAGCAGGGGGCCCCCATAGGGCACGGTGTGCAACACCCAGGAACCGGAGGACCCCGTGGTCGAGAGCACCATGCAGGACACCCAGCTGACGATCACGTCGATGTTGGAGCACAGCGGTCGCGTCTACGCGGCGAGCAAGGTCCTCACCTTCGAGGGCGACGGCGTCCGGGAGGCCTCGTACGGCGAGGTCCGGGAGCGCAGCACCCGGCTGGCTGGTGCCCTGGAGGGCCTGGGGGTCGCCCCCGGGGACCGGGTGGGGACGTTCCTGTGGAACACCCAGGAGCACCTGGAGGCCTACCTGGCGGTGCCGGCCATGGGCGCCGTCCTGCACACCCTGAACCTGCGGTTGTTCCCGGAGCAGCTGGCCTACGTGATCAACCACGCGCAGGACAAGGTCGTGATCGTCGACGCGACCGTCCTGCCGCTGCTGCTCAAGGTCGCCGACCAGCTCGAGACCGTTGAGCAGTACGTCCTGGTCGGGGACGCGGACGGCAGTGCGCTGGGCAAGCCGGTGCACTCCTACGAGCAGCTGCTCGCCGACGCCTCCGGGTCCTTCGACTGGCCGGCGCTGGACGAGCGATCGGCGGCCGCCATGTGCTACACGAGCGGTACGACCGGCAACCCGAAGGGCGTGGTCTACAGCCACCGCTCGATGTACCTGCACTCGCTGGCGGCGGTCGCCGGCAACACCTTCGCGATCAGCGAGAACGACCGCATCCTGCCGGTCGTCCCGATGTTCCACGCCAACGCCTGGGGCCTGCCGTACGCCGGCTGGCTGGCCGGGTCCGACTTCCTGATGCCCGGCCGGTTCCTGCAGGCCGAGCCGCTCGCGAAGATGATCGAGACCTACCGCCCGACCGTGGCCGGCGCGGTCCCGACCATCTGGAACGACCTGCTGGCCTGGATCGACGCGCACCCGACCGACATGTCCTCGCTGCGGCTGGTGCCGTGCGGCGGCTCGGCGGTGCCGCTGGCCCTCATGCAGGCCTACCAGGACCGCCACGGCGTGCGGATCGTCCAGGCCTGGGGGATGACCGAGACCTCACCACTGGCGGCCGTCTCGCACCCGCCCAAGGGGTTCGAGGGCGACGAGTGGGCGTGGCGGGCCAAGACCGGCCGGGTCTCGGCGGGCGTCGAGTTGCGGATCGTCGGTGAGGAGGGCGTGCTGCCCTGGGACGGCGAGTCGGTCGGTGAGATCCAGGTCCGCGGGCCATGGATCACCGGCGCCTACCACCTCGACCCGGACCCCCAGAAGTTCGACGACGGCTGGCTGCGCACCGGGGACGTCGCATCGGTCACCCCCGAGGGGTTCATCCAGATCACCGACCGGGCCAAGGACGTCATCAAGTCCGGCGGCGAGTGGATCTCCAGCGTCGACCTGGAGAACGCCCTGATGGGCCACCCGGCGGTGCGGGAGGCCGCCGTGGTCGCCGTACCCGATGAGAAGTGGGACGAGCGACCGCTGGCCTGCGTGGTCCTCAAGGACGGCCAGGCGGCGACACCGTTGGAGCTTTGCGGCTACCTCGAGGACAAGGTCGCCAAGTGGTGGCTGCCGGAGCGCTGGGCCTTCATCGCCGAAGTGCCGAAGACGAGCGTCGGCAAGTTCGACAAGAAGGTGCTCCGGGCCCAGCACGCCGACGGCGAGCTGAAGGTCGAGACGCTCTAGTCGCGGCGGTTGCCGCAGGCTGCCCTCACCTCGCCGTCCGTTTCGCTGTGGGCCCCGAGGGGAGCCGTTCTCCCGAGACGACCTCGGAGGAGCGCACATGAAGGCACTGACCTGGCACGGCAAGCGGGACGTCCGCGTCGAGGAGGTCCCGGACCCCTCGATCCAGGAGCCCACCGACGCGATCATCAAGATCACGACGACGAACATCTGCGGGTCCGACCTGCACCTGTACGAGACGCTCGGCGCCTTCATGGGCAAGGGCGACGTCCTCGGCCACGAGCCGATGGGCGTCGTGGAAGAGGTCGGCAGCGACGTCGGCGACCTGCGGCCGGGCGACCGGGTCGTGATCCCCTTCCAGATCTCCTGCGGGCACTGCTGGATGTGCAACCAGAAGCTGTACACGCAGTGCGAGACCACGCAGGTGCGCGAGCAGAACACCGGCGCCGCGCTGTTCGGGTTCTCCAAGCTGTACGGCGAGGTGCCCGGCGGGCAGGCCGAGTACCTGCGGGTGCCGCAGGCGCAGTTCACCCACATCAAGATCCCGGACGGCCCGCCGGACGAGCGCTTCGTCTACCTGTCCGACGTGCTGCCCACCGCGTGGCAGGCCTTCGAGTACGCCGACGTCCCCAAGGACGGCAGCCTCGTCATCCTCGGGCTCGGCCCCATCGGCGACATGGCCAGCCGCATCGCCCGGTACCGCGGTGTCGAGCGGGTGATCGCGGTCGACCTCGTCGACGAGCGCCTGCAGCGCGCCCGGGACCACGGCGTCGAGGTGGTCGACCTGCGCGAGCACGAGAACGACCTCGGCGACGTGGTGCGCGACCTGACGGCCGGGCGGGGCGCGGACTCCGTCATCGACGCGGTCGGCATGGAGGCGCATGGCTCGCCGGTGGCCAAGGTCGTGCAGGACGTCGCGAGCCTGCTGCCGAGCGCTGTCTCGGCGCCGGTGATGAAGCGCGCCGGCCTGGACCGGCTGAGCGCGTTCTACTCAGCACTCGACCTGGTCC
>JAOPVD010000336.1 GCA_025966295.1 Frankiales bacterium
CTGCGTCGCCGGGTGCACGACCAGCGCCGGCTCGGCGCCGGCCCGGCTGACGCTCCAGCGCAGCAGCCCGTACGGCGCGGTCGTCGCCAGCTGCACCGGGCCCGCTGGGTGCACCCCGCGGTGGTCGGCGATCGCGGCCACCGGCAGCCGCACGGTGGCACCCGGCTCCAGCGCCGGCAGCGTGGCCGCGAGCGGTCCCAGGCCGGGGTGGTCGGTGGACCACTCGCAGGCCGGGGTCGGCCCCCGGCCCAGGTTGGTGGCGACGACCTCGACCGCGACCCGGTCACCGGCGGCGACCCGGTGCGGCAGCACCAGGCGGACCTCCAGGGCGTCCAGCCGCGGGCGCATCAGCAGCGACGCGACCGGCAGCGCCAGGGCGCCGGCCGACCCGAGCGCCAGCCAGGCCACGCCGGAGGTGCGGGTGAGGACGTGGAGCAGCACGGCCAGCGCCAGCGCGCCCAGCACCGCCGGCCGCGGCCGGACGGTCATGCCTGCAGCGCCACCGGCACGGCGCCGACGAGCTCGGCGACCAGCCGCTGGCCGGCCCGCAGCCCGGCGCCGTCGCGCAGCACCAGCCGGTGCCCGAGCACGGCCGGGGCCAGGGCCTTCACGTCGTCGGGCAGCACGTGGTCGCGGCCGCCGAGCAGCGCCCGGGCCTGCGCGCAGCGCACCAGCGTCAGGGCCGCCCGGGTGCTCGCGCCCAGCGCCACCGCCGGGTGGTCGCGGGTCGCCTCGGCGACCCGCACCGCGTGGTCCAGCACCGGGTCGGACACGTGGGTGCGACGGACCTCGGCCCGCACCTGGGCCAGCTGCGACGGGCTGGTGACCGGGCCGAGCTCGCCCACCGTGGCGTGGCTGAGCTGCTCGCGCACCACCCGGCGTTCGGTGGCCGGGTCGTTGACGCCCAGCGACAGGGTCACCGCGAACCGGTCGAGCTGGCCCTCGGGCAGCGGGTAGGTGCCGTACTGCTCGAGCGGGTTCTGGGTCGCCAGGACCACGAACGGGTCGGGCAGCGGGTGCCGGGTGCCGTCCACCGTGACCGCGCCCTCGTCCATCGCCTCCAGGAACGCCGACTGGGTGCGCGGCGGCGTGCGGTTGAGCTCGTCGACCAGCACCACGTTCGCGAACACCGGGCCGGGCACGAAGGTGAAGGCCCGCCGCTCGGCCTCCCACACCCCGCTGCCGGTGATGTCGGCGGGCAGCAGGTCGGCGGTGCCCTGCACGCGGCGGAAGCTGCCACCGAGGCTGCGCGCCACCGCCCGGGCCAGGGTCGTCTTGCCGCTGCCCGGTACGTCCTCGACGAGCACGTGGCCACCGGCCAGGACGGCGCCCACGACCAGCTCCACAGCCGGCCGGCGGCCGTGGACGACCAGCTCGACGTTGGCGACGAGACGGCTCGCCACGGCGGCGGCCTCCGCCCGGCTGGGCAGCGGCAGGACGTCAGCGAGGTGCGGGCTGGTCACGAGGGCTCCGGTGGCAGGGGGCAGGCGTCCCCTGGTGCATCGGCACCGCCGGGGCCCGGGTCAAGCCGCTCCGCCGTACCCGGGAGCTGGAACTGCGTCCCGGTCAGCGCCGGGAGCAGCTTCCAGAGCTCAGGTGAGGCCGTGGGCCGCCCGAACGACGTCGACGACCCGGCCCATCACCTCGGTGAGGTCGAAGTCCTTGGGGGTGAACACGGCGGCGACGCCCTGCTCGCGCAGCCGGGCGGCGTCGGCGTCCGGGATGATGCCGCCGACGATGACCGGCACGTCACCCGCCCCGGCCGCCTTGAGACCCGCGAGCACCGCCGGGACGGCCGCCATGTGCGAGCCGGACAGGATCGACAGCCCGACGACGTGCACGTCCTCCTCGACGGCGGCGGCGACGATCTGCGCCGGCGTCAGCCGGATGCCCTGGTAGACCACCTCGAAGCCGACGTCCCGGCCGCGGACGGCGATCTGCTCGGCGCCGTTGGAGTGACCGTCCAGACCGGGCTTGCCGACCAGGAAGCGCAGCCGGGCGCCGAGCTCCTCGCCGGTCGCCTTCACCCGCGCGCGCACGGCGCCGATCGCCTCGCCGGCCTCGCCGCCGACCGTGGCACCCGCGACCCCGGTGGGCGCGCGGTACTCACCGAACACCTCGCGCAGCGCGCCGGACCACTCCCCCGTCGTCACCCCCGCGCGGGCGCAGGCCAGCGTGGCCTGCATCAGGTTGGTGTCGGTCTTGGCGGCGTCCCGCAGCGCGACGAGCGCGTCGTCGACCGCCGCGGCGTCGCGGCCGGCCCGCCAGACCCTTATCGCCTCGATCGCGTGCCCCTCGACCTCCGGGTCGACGGTGAGGATGGCGCCGTCGACGTCGGCCAGCAGTGGGTTGGGCTCGGTGGTGGTGAACCGGTTGACGCCCACCACGACGTCCTCGCCGGCCTCGATCCGGCGGCGGCGCTCGGCGTGCGAGCCGACCAGCGCGGTCTTCATGTAGTCGACGGCCTCGATGGCGCCGCCCATCGCCTGCACCTTGTCGACCTCGGCGGTCACCTGGGCGCAGAGCTCGGCGACCTTGCGCTCGACCACGACGGAGCCCTCGAACAGGTCGTCGTGCTCGAGCAGGTCGGTCTCGAAGGCCAGCACCTGCTGGAAGCGCAGCGACCACTGCTGGTCCCACGGCCGGGGCAGGCCCAGGGCCTCGTTCCAGGCCGGCAGCTGCACGGCCCGGGCGCGGGCGTCCTTGGACAGCGTGACGCCCAGCATCTCCAGCACGATCCGCTGGACGTTGTTCTCCGGCTGCGCCTCGGTCAGGCCCAGGCTGTTGACCTGGACGCCGTACCGGAAGCGCCGGTGCTTGGGGTCCTGCACGCCGTAGCGGTCCTGCAGCAGCTGGTCCCACAGCCGCGTGAAGGCGCGCATCTTGCACATCTCCTCGACGAACCGCACGCCGGCGTTGACGAAGAACGAGATGCGGGCGCAGACCTCGCCGAAGCGCTCCTCCGGCACCTGGCCGGAGGCCTGCACCGCGTCCAGCACCGCGATGGCGGTGGACAGCGCGTAGGAGATCTCCTGGACCGGCGTCGCGCCGGCCTCCTGTAGGTGGTAGCTGCAGATGTTGATCGGGTTCCACTTGGGGATCGCGGTGACGGTGTAGGCCACCATGTCGGTGATCAGCCGCAGCGACGGGCCGGGCGGGAACACGTAGGTCCCGCGCGAGAGGTACT
>JAOPVD010000048.1 GCA_025966295.1 Frankiales bacterium
GCTGCCCCGTCCGGCAGGATGGACGGATGCAGCAGCTGGGTCTCGAGGGGATGCCGACGCGGCTGTTCTCCTGTACGCCGTCGCGCCTGACCACCTGGCTGGACTGCCCCCGGCGGTACCGCATGACCTACCTCGACCGGCCGCCGCTGCCACGCGGTCCGGCCTGGGCGCACAACACCGTGGGCGCCGTCGCGCACCTCGCGCTCGCCCGCTGGTGGGACCTGCCGGAGGACCGGCGTACCGGGCCGGCCGCCCGTGGGCTGCTCGACCGGGCCTGGCAGACCGACGGGTTCGAGAACGACGCGCAGGCGCACCGCTGGAAGGGCTTCGCCGGTGACATGGTCGAGGGGTACGCCGCCGCGCTGGAGCCCGCGCAGGAGCCGGTCGGCGTCGAGCGGACGGTGGCGTTCAAGACCGAGGCGCTGGCGGTCAGCGGCCGGGTCGACCGCGTGGACCGGCGCGGTGATGAGCTGGTCGTGGTCGACTACAAGACCGGCCGCTCGGCGCTCACCGAGGACGACGCCCGGGGCTCCCTGGCCCTCGCGCTCTACGCCCTGGCCTGCGCCCGCACGCTCCGCACGCCATGCACCAAGGTCGAGCTGCACCACCTGCCCAGCGGCCGGGTGCTGGCCTGGGAGCACACCCCGGAGTCCCTCGACCGGCACGTCCGCCGGGCCGAGGCCATCGCGGCCGAGGCGGCCACCGCGACGACCGCGCTCGCCGACGGTGGGGAGGCCGACGAGCTGTTCCCGGCCCGGCCGTCGCCGGTCTGCGGCTGGTGCGACTTCGCGCGGCACTGCCCCGAGGGGCTGGCCGCCTCCGGCGGCCCGAAGAAGCCGTGGGCGGGGCTCGCGCAGGAGCGCGCCGAGGTCGACGAGCCGGCCTGACGGTTCGCGGGCCGTCGCCCGGGCACACCGCTGAAATGGGGGCGACCCCTCGCCCCGAGAGAGGGGGCCGCGTCATGGCCCAGGACAGCACTCCTGACAAGGTCGGCCAGAGCGAGACCCGCAGCGGCGAGGAGGTCAAGGACAGCGAGGGCAAGGAGGCCGGCCGCAAGGACACCGGCGTCGACCCCGAGACCGGCCGTCCGACCGGTACCTCCACCGCCCGCGACATGACGGGTGTGGACCCTGAGGACCCGATCACCACCACCCCGGACCGCACCGGCGGCTGACCGCCGCGCCGGCCGCCGGGCCGACATCAGGCACCATGGAGGCAACCGCACGGCCCCCGTGGACGAAGGACTGATGTGAGCGCCGCACTGCGACTCGACCCTGGACAGGGTCTGGTCCGTGGCGTGCGCGCAGCCGTCCTCACCGCGCCCACCGTCGGTGCCGCGGTCCTCGCGCATGCCCTCGGGGGTGGCTGCCTCAGCTTCCTGGCCGTCTTCACGGCCGCCGGGGTGTGCTGGCCGGCCGCCGTGGCGCTGCTCGGCGTCCGGCGCCGGCTGCCGCTGCTGCTGCTCTGGATCGTCCTCGCGCAGGCGGTGACGCACCTGCTGCTCGAGCGGCTGTGCGCGGACGTGGTGAGCGGCCAGGCGAGCCTGAGCCAGCACCTGCTGACGGGTCTCAGCGGCCCCATGGCGGTCACCCACGCCGGTGCCGTACTGGTCACCGGTCTGCTGCTCGGGCGCGCCGACGCCGGCCTGTGGGCCGCCGACGCGCTCCTGCGCGCGGGTGCCCGCGCGCTACGTGACACCCAGGACCTGCCGCTGCCCGCCCTGCCCGAGCCGGTGCGGAGCAGCGCCCCGACGGTCGCGGACGCCCGACGTCCGCGCCCGGTCTGGAAGGCGGCGCCTCCGGTGCGCCGCGGGCCTCCGGCGCTGCTCGCTCGCTGAGCGCGCCCGACCTGCCTGCCCGCTTTCGCGGGACCTTCCCGCCTCGTCCGTCGAGGCCCACTTTCCTGGAGTCTTCCGTTGCGTACCACCCGTCTTGCTGCCGTCGTCTCCGGCGCAGCTGCCTGCGTCCTCCTGCTCGCCGGCCCGGCCGCCGCGCACGTCACCGTGCAGGGCCCCGGCGCCACCCAGGGCGGCTACACCAAGCTCACCTTCCGCGTCCCGACCGAGGAGGGCGCGGCCACCACCAAGCTCCAGGTCGTCTTCCCGGCCGACGCGCCGCTGGCCTCGGCCCGGGTCAAGCCGCACCCCGGCTGGACCTACACCGTCACCAAGACCAAGCCGGCCAAGCCGGTCACGACGGAGGGCGGGACCATCGACTCGGTCGTGTCGACCATCACCTGGACCGCCACCGCCGGCGGCATCAAGCCGGGTGAGTTCGACGAGTTCGAGGTCTCGGCCGGCCCGCTGCCCAAGGTCGAGCAGATGGTCTTCAAGGCCGTGCAGACCTACGCGAACGGCGACGTCGTCCGGTGGATCGAGCGGCCGGCCGCCGGCTCCACGACCGAGCCCGCCCACCCGGCGCCGGTGCTGAAGCTGGCCGCGGCGACGGGCTCCGGTGCCCACGCCGCGCCTGCTGCGACGCCGTCAGCCGCCGCCTCGGTGAGCGCGGCGCCGGAGGCGGAGGCCGGTGACGGCAGCACCGAGGACGACAGCAACGCCACGTCGTTCGGCGTGGCCGGCCTCGGCGTGGGCGTCCTGGCCCTGCTCGTCGCGGTCGTCGCCCTCGTCCGCAGCCGCCGGGTCCAGGCCTAGGCCCGTGCGTCGGCGCCGAGAGGAGACCGCCATGACCCGCACCCCCCGGCGCCGACGTACGGCGACACTGCTGTTCGCGCTGCTCGGCTCGCTGCTCCTGCTGGGCGTCACCGCCCCGGGCGCCGGCGCGCACGCCGCGCTGCTGTCCACCAGCCCCGGCGACGCCGAGATCCTCGAGCGCAGCCCGGCCGAGGTGACCCTGACGTTCGGCGAGCCGGTCGGCACCGGCCTCGGTGCGCTGCGGGTGCTGTCCGCCGCCGGTGATCGCGCCGACGACGGCACCGTCCGCCGGACCGCCGGCGGCAGCAAGGTGCACCTCGGGCTCAAGCCGTCGCTCGCCGACGGCACCTACGTTGTGGTCTGGCGGGTCGTCTCGGCGGACAGCCACCCGGTGTCGGGGGCCTTCACGTTCTCGGTCGGCCAGCCCAGCACCGACGAGAAGCAGCTGCTCGGACGCGGCAACCTCACCAAGCTCACGGAGGCCCCCAAGGAGCCCGGCATCGGCCTCGGCCTGACCCGGTTCGCCGGGTTCTCGGCGCTGGTGGTGCTGCTCGGCGGGGCGCTGTTCAGCCTGCTGCTGTGGCCGGCCGGCGTGACCCGGCTGCGCCGGCTGCTGCTCGGCGCCGCCGTCGTCGAGACCGCCGCCGCCGTCCTGGCCTTCGCGCTGGAGGGGCCGTACGCCGCGGGCGTCGGTCTGCTGGACACCTTCGACCCCAGCCTGCTCCGGGCCGTCCTCGACGTGCAGTACGGCGTCGCGACCGCCACCCGGATCGGGCTGGCCGCCCTCACCGTGCTCGTCCTGCTGGTCGTCCGGCGCGGTGGCCGCGTCCTGGCGGGTGGGCTGGTGGCGCTCGGCGTCGGCTGGGCGCTGACCTGGTCGGCGGCCGGCCATGCCGGCGCGGGCCCGTGGCAGCCCTGGACCTTCGTGTTCGACGTCAGCCACCTCGTCACGGTGTCGGCCTGGGTCGGCGGCCTGGTGGTGCTGTGCCTGGGGCTGCGCGGCCGGTGGAGCCCGGCGGAGAGCGCCGCGATCCTGCCCGGCTGGTCGCGGCTGGCCACCTGGGCGGTGGTGCTGCTGGTCGCCACCGGCACCTTCGCGTCCTTCCGCGAGGTCGGCGAGCTCAGCGCGCTGTTCGCCACCACCTACGGCCGGCTGCTGGTCCTCAAGGTCACCCTGGTCGGGCTGATGCTGCTGTTCGCGCTGGTGGGCCGGGGCTTCGTGCGGCAGCACTACGCGCAGCCGGTGGTGGCCGCCGCGACCGAGACCGCCGTCGCCACCCGGCCGGAGCCGACCGAGGAGGAGGTCGCCGGCCTGCGGCGCAGCGTCGCCATCGAGGCCGGCCTGGCTGCGATCGTGCTCGCCGTGACGGCCCTGCTCGTCAACACCACGCCGGCCAAGGCGGCCTTCGCACCGCCGTACACCGGTCGCTCGACGGCCGGGCCGCTCACGGTGGCGGTCGACATCTACCCGGCGCGCAAGGGCCTCAACGGCCTGCACGTCTACACCGTCGGGGCCGGCGGCCGCACCCTGGACGTGGCCGAGGTGACCGGCGACGTGGTCCGGGCCGGCGGCGAGCGGATCACCGTGCACCCGCGCCGTAAGTCGCTGGGGCACTACGAGGACCTGAACCTGGTGCTGCCCGCCAAGGGCCGGTGGACGATCGAGCTGCAGATCCGGGTCACCGACACCGACAGCTACCCGACCAGCCAGACCTTCGAGGTCAGGTGAGGCCGAGCCGCGCCCGGGCGTCCTTGACGTGCGGGCCGTGGCGCAGCGCCTCCGGCACCGCCAGCAGGCCGGTGCGCAGCGCCAGCCCGACCGCGGTCGCCCCGACGTCGGTGGTCGGCAGGCCGGGCAGCCGGTAGAGCCGGCGGGCCCAACGCGGCAGCATCGCGAACGCCAGGCCGGCCAGCCCGACCCAGGCCGGCCGGGCCGGCGTGCCGAGCGCCACCCGGGTCGGCATCGGCGGGAACAGCACGAAGCGGGCCGCCGCCCGCGCCGGCGCGGTGGCCTGCAGCTCGGGTCGCAGGCTCGCGAAGTAGTCCGCCACCTCCTGCCGGCTGGCGGGCGCCGTGCTCAGCCCGATCAGCCGGGCGTTGGTGAGCTGCTCGGCGTAGTAGGCGTCCTGCTCGGCGCGGCTCAGCCGCAGCCCGGAGCGGACCGCGGTGGTGAGGAACGACTCCACCTCCACGCAGTGCACCCACAGCAGCAGTCGCGGGTCGTCGACCCGGTACGGCCGGCCGCTCTCCGGCTCGATGCCGCCCAGTTTGCGGTGGATGCCGCGCACCCGGGCGGCCGCCCGGGTGGCCTCGGCGGTGGTGCCGAAGGTGGTCACGTTGACGTACTCGGCGGTCCGGAACAGCCGGCCCCACGGGTCGGCGCGGAAGCCCGAGTGCTCGGCGACGCCGGCCATCGCGAGCGGGTGCAGCGCCTGCAGGAACAGCGCACGCAGGCCGGCCAGCGCCATCGACGGGTCGGCGTGCACCCGCCAGGACACGCTGTCGGGTCCGTACAGGCCGGGGTCCGGGGTCGCTGTCAGCTCGGTCGTCACGACATCAGTGTCGTTGCCTGGCAGGCTGGCTGCATGTCGTACGTCGCGATCAACGTCCTGACCGTGCCCGAGGGCGCGGGCGCCACGCTCGAGGAGCGGTTCGCCGCCCGGAAGGGCGCCGTCGAGTCGGCCCCCGGCTTCGAGCACTTCGAGCTGCTCCGGCCGGTCGAGGGCACCGCGGACTACCTGGTCTACACCCGCTGGCGCTCGGTGGAGGACTTCGTGGCCTGGCGCGACGGGCAGCGCTTCGCCGACGGGCACGCCGGGGCCCGGCCGGAGGGCGCCCGGCCGGCCGCCACCGGGAGCACGCTGTGGGCGTTCGAGGTGGTGCAGAGCACCTAGAACCCGGCGAGGAAGTCGCGCAGCACCTGAGCCGTCAGGTCCGGGTTCTCGGCGGCGGGGGAGTGCCAGGCGTCCGGCACCACGACCACCGGCGCGTCCAGCCGGGCGGCCATCTCGTCCTGCTGCGTCGGGAGCCACGCGTCGTCCAGCTCGCCGTACAGGACGAGCAGCGGCACGCCGGTGGCCCGCAGCTCCTCGACCCGGTCCGGCTCGCTGGTGAGGCTGTCGGCCATCGCGAGCAGGCCCGCGGCCGAGCCGCCGATGAGGCGGGCCCGCAGGAACTCCTGCACCTCGGCGGTGGCGGCCGGCTTGTCGGGATGGGCCGGCAGCGCCTGCGAGGCCTCCCAGAGCGCCTCCAGGCCGCCGTCCTGCAGGATCGGCGCCAGGAACGGCAGCACGTCGGCGCGCGGCCCGGTGAGCGCCGCCGGCCCGGAGTCCAACAGGACGAAGGACCGGAAGGCGGCCGGGTCCTGCAGCACCGCGGCCCGGCCGACCAGCCCGCCGAAGCTGTGCCCGACCAGGTGCACGGGGCCGTCGCCGAGGGCGGCGACCAGGTGCCGCAGGTCGGTGCCGAGCGCGGCGGTGCTGTAGGCGGCGGGGTCGTCGGGCCCGGGGCTCTGGTACTGGCCGCGCTGGTCGACCGCGACCGCCCGGAAGCCGGCCTGCGCCAGCGGCGCCAGCACGAAGCGGAAGTCCTCCTTGCTGCCGGTGAAGCCGGGCACCAGCAGCACGGTCCCGCGGGCCGGGCCGACCGCAGCCGCGTCCAGCACGGCCAGCGGACCACCGGGGATCGCGATGGTGCGCGCCTCGACGCCCTCGGGCAGCGGGCTGCCGGTGACGGCGCTCATCGCTCGAGCCTGTGCAGGACCGGCTCGCCGATGACGCCGTCCTGCAGCTCGAGGGTCAGGTAGGTGCGGTGCGGCTGCATCCGGCGGTCGACGCACGAGCCCGGGTTGAGCAGCCGGATGCCGCCGGGCGTGGTGCTGTCCCAGGGGATGTGCGAGTGCCCGAACACCAGCAGGTCGGTGTCCGGGAACCTGGTGTCGCAGAAGGTGTCCCGGGTGCGCTTGTCGCCGGTCTCGTGCGTCACCACCACCCGGACCCCTTCGACGGTGCGGCGGGCCACCTCGGGCAGCCGGGCGCGCCACTCGACACCGTGGTCGTTGTTGCCCCAGCAGCCGAGCAGGTCGGCGCGGGCCTCCAGCCGGTCGAGCAGCTCCAGGCTCACCCAGTCACCGGCGTGGATGACGAGGTCGGCCTCGTCGACCGCCTGCCAGACCTCGTCGGGGAGGTCGGGGGCCCGCTGGGGGACATGGGTGTCGGCGATGAGCAGCAGGCGCACCCGTACAGCCTGTCAGAGGCCGGCAACGACCTCGCCGAGGGCAGGCCCGTCGAGCACCAGGTCGGTCAGCCCGTCGATGCGGCCGCACTCCACGCAGCGGGCGCCCAGCACCAGCCACGCCACGTGGTCGCCGTCGGGCACCGACAGCCCGGCCGCGACCTCGGCGATCGACTGGCCGCAGCTGCCGCAGCTCCACATCGGCGGGTGCGTCCAGCGCTGGTCCGAGTCGAGCACCGGGGTGCTCTGCGCGCACTGCAGACAGCGGCGACGCGCGACGCCGGCGTGGGCGTCGGCCTCGACGTAGGTCCAGGTCGGCCGCTCGTCGCCGTGGTTGCCGCAGCCCAGCACGACGGTCTCGTGCACGGGCGGTGCGCCGTCGAGCTTCATGAGGAAGGCCCGCAGGTCCTCCGTATCCTCGCCCGTCCGGACCCCGGCCACCGTCCTCAGCACCATGCACCGGTCATCGGCGTCGTCGCAGCACCGCCTTGAGCGCCGAACGGACCGCGTTGTGTCCGGGGCGCTCCAGGTCAGCGCGCCAGCGCCACCAGCGCACGCAGGTACCGGCGGCGGTACATCCGCTGGGCGACCAGCGCACCCGGGAAGGCCAGGCGCCACAGCCCCTGTCCCGGCCGCGTCAGGGAGCGCAGGGTCAGGAACACCACACCGTCCGCGTCGCGCCGCACGATGAACGCCTCCTCCCCGGACACCGGATGCCCGTGCAACGTGCCGTACGCGAAGCCTCGCCGATCGGCCTCTTCCACCACCGCCACTACCTGCGTCGGCTCCCGCACGACCACGGGACCCAGGTGTGCGAGCAGCCAGTAGCGCTCCCCGACCTGAACGCTGACGCCCCCAGGTACGGCGGGCTCAACCGTGAAGCCGCTCCGGGTCTTCACGCCCCAGACCAGCACCGCAGCCGAGACGGCCTGCCAGTAGTCGTCGCCCGCCCCGATGCGAACCGTCTTCTCGTAGTTCCGGTACCCGGCTGGCGCTGTCCAGTCCCGGGTCGCAGGTCGGGTTGCGCCGGCGTCCTCGTAGCTCAGCAGGCGTTGGCCAAGACCCGCCCGCGACGTCATGCCACCCATCGTGCCCGGCAGCAGGCGCAGCCGTCCGGCTGCGGTCAGTCGGAGGTGGCGCCGCGGGCCCGCTGACCGGCGCCTGTCTCGGTAACACCCCGCGGCGGGCACCGTCGGGCGGCTCCGCGCCGGGGTGTCGGTGAGACAGGCGCGGGGAGCCGCGCGGTCAGTCGGCGGTGGGGGCGGAGCCGGCGGCGTCGCCGCCGGAGCCACGGCCGCGGCCACCACGCCG
>JAOPVD010000076.1 GCA_025966295.1 Frankiales bacterium
CGCCCGGACGGTGCGGCCGAGCTGGGTGGCGCCGCCGAGCGCGACGACGACGGCCCGGCCGGAACCGGCCGCGACCACCGTCCCGTCGTAGAGCATGCTGCGCCGATCGGCGACGGCGGCGGCCGGCGTGGCCTGCTCGGTCTTGTCGACCGGCAGCGACTCCCCGGTGACGCTGGACTCGTCCACCTCCAGGGCCCGGGCCTGCAGCACCCGGCAGTCGGCCGGCACGGCGTCACCGGCGTGCAGCTCCACCACGTCGCCCACCACCAGCTGGTCGGCGGTGATGACACGCTGCAGGCCCTCCCGCCAGAGCCGCACCCGGATCGCGCTGGCGTCCACCAGGCTGCGCAGCGCCCGGTCGGTGCCCAGCCGCTGCGCGCCGCCGATGAGGGCGTTGCCGGCCAGCACGGCGGTGATGAGGCCGGCGTCGAGGGCCGCGCCCACCAGCAGCGAGGCCCCGGCGCTGGCGGCGAGCGCGGCGGTGATCGGGTTGGCCAGCTCCTCGGCCGTCGCCCGGGCCCACCGCCCGGTGGTCGGCTGCACGTCCGGCAACTCGGTCCCGCGCCGGTGCGCCTCGCTCTCGGCCAGGCCGTCCGGCGAGGAGCGCAGCAGCCGCAGCGCGGCGTCGACCGGCATGGCGTGCCAGGGAGTGCGGTCGCTCTCGACCGGCGGCGGCCGGGCCCCGAGGACGGCCGCGTACCAGGTGCCGCCGAGCAGTCCGACGGCCCCGGCCATGGTGGTGGGCAGCAGGGCGCGCGCAGTCGCGGCCTCGCGTCGGCCGAAGGCCGCCAGCAGCCCGGAGGTCGCGGCGCTGAGCATCGCCAGGGTGACCGCGCGGCTGCTGACCCGATGGGCGATGGGCACCGCCTCGAGCAGCAGGTGCGCGTCCACGGTGCCGCGCCGGCAGAGCAGGTGCGCTCCCCACGGGACCGCGGACGGTCCGCGCTGCACGCCGATCCCCACATCCGCGGCGGCAAGCGCCGTCCCGGGCCGGGCCGCCACCAGCACCACGCCCTGCCCGTCCCGCTGCAGACTGCGCACCCCCTCGAGCAACTGGGCGCCACCGGCGATGGCGTCCTGGACGCCGAGCCGAGCGGCCAGCCGGTGCCCGTCCTCGGCGACGACGACCCGGCTGCCGTGACCGGCCGCCTCGACCAGCGCCTCGGCCAGCGGGTCCAGCTCGTCGGCCACCACGACGAGCGCCACCACCCGGTCGCCGTGCAGCAGCACGAGGGGGACGCCGCCGCGGCCGGCGTGCTCACCAGCGGGTACGGCGAGCTCGGCCGGGGGCGCCGGCAGCTGGTGCACCGGCTGCACGCTCCACCCGTCCGGCCCGACGTGCCGAGTCTGCAGGTCGTCGAGCGCCACCAGGCCGTAGACCTGCCGGTGCACCTCGTCGGGCGACACCTCGGGTGCCAGCACCAGCACCTCGTCGACCAGGCGGTCGCCGGTGAGCAGGGCGGAGGCGTCCAGCAGCACGGTGTCGATCCGGTCCAGCCGCCGCAGCGCGCGGCGGTCCATGACGACCACGTCACGGGCGGCGCAGGTGCGGCCGAGCTGGGCCGCGAAGGCCTCGCGCGCCAGCAGGCCGCTGCGCGAGATGCCGGCGGACAGCAGCCCGAGGGCGCGCTCGGGCCGTCGGGTCAGCGCGAAGGCCAGCCCCGTCCCGGCGAGCGCCGTGGGTACCGCCACCGCCACGTATCGCTCCAGCGGGCCCGGGTGCAGGGCACCGGGCCGCTCGCCGGCGTCGGGCGGGCGCGGCCAGTCCTCAGCTGGCGGCAGCGCCGCCGTGAACCGCTCCCAGGCGCGGCGCTCGGCCCGGATCTCTGCCGTGAGCGCCAGCCGGTGGACCAGCTCGACGACCAGGCCGAGCGGCCGTTGGGCAAGCGACTGGGTGGTGGTGCCCGCCACCCCCAGCAGGCCGTCGGTGAGCGGCCGCCCGGCGTACCGCTCCAGGACCCCGCGCGCCGGGGGCGTGGCGTCGACCAGCGCGGTGAGGATCGGCAGCGCGATCGGCAACGGCCGGGCCCGGACGACCCGGCCGGCCACCGCCACGCCGACGCCCGCCAGGCTCAGGGCGGCCAGCGAGGTCTCGCGCAGCAACGCCACCGGATGGCTGGGGTGGTCCGGCGGCAGGGAGGCGCGGGCCTGCGCTGGCGCGGCACGTTGCAGGGCCGACCGCAGCAGGCCGAGCAGCATGCGTCACCGACCTCCCCTGCGCTGTCCACCCCCGGTGACGGAGTGCGAGCGGGGCTAGGTCGCGGGGGCCATCCGCGTGCGGGCGGTCTCGGGCGCCGCGGTGGGTGGGGCGCCGGGTGCCGACGACGGGGGCCCACCGCGAGCCGGCGCCGTCCGGCGGGCCACCTCGGTCCCGACGCCGATCGCCAGCGCCACCGGCCACTCCACGACCTCGGCGACGGCGAGCGCCCCCAGCCCGGCGTAGTAGACCAGCCGCTCGCGCTCCGGGACGTAGCCGGCCAGCATCCGGAGGCCGTCGGCGAGCTGCCGTGGTGGCGTGACGTGCGGCATCGCCGGCAGGTGGACCCCGGGGAGCGGGATGGTGAGCACCCGCCGGTCCGTCTGCGCGGCGGGCGTCGCCTGCGCAACGTCCGGGGGTGCGGTCTCCGACGTGGCCATGACGGCCTCCAGATGGGCGGGGGTCCCACGCTACGACGCCCTCGCAGGCCCTGGAAGATGTCGCGCCGACGGCAAGGACACCGTCACCTCGCGGTCCGGAACCTGGACCGAACCTGACAGTCGTACCGGGCGGTGTGCGTGCCAGGCGGCGTGCCGGGCCGGCGAGCGGGCATGCTGACGGCGTGTCCCGCAACCGCCGCGTCGCCGCCGCCGGCGTCGTCGCAGCGATCGCGCTGGTGGCGTCCTGCGCCACCGCTGACCGGACGCCGGAGCGGGTCGTCGAGCAGGGGCTGCCGACCCGTTCCCTGACCGGGCAGCCCGGCGGCGAGCCGGCTTCGGCGGCCGGTGTCTACGCGCACACCGGGGTCGGTGACTTCGTCGCGGCGACGCGGCACGTCCCCTACCGGCTCTACGTCCCGGAGTCGGCCGGGCACGGGGTCTCGGTCGTCGACCCGGTGACGCTGCGGGTGATCGCCTACTACCGGACCGGTCTGGACCCGCAGCACGTGGTCCCGTCGTACGACCTCAAGACGCTGTGGTCGACGAACGACCTGGCCAACACCATGACGCCGTTCGACCCGCGGACGGGCCGGCCCAAGGGCAAGGCGGTCGCGGTCGACGACCCGTACAACCTGTACTTCCTGCCGGGCGGCAAGGAGGCCGTGGTCATCCAGGAGGCCCGCGAGCGGCTGGCCTTCTACGACGCCCAGACGATGGCGCCGCACTCGGTGCTGCCGGTGGAGTGCCCGGGCGTGGACCACGCCGACTTCACCGCCGACGAGCGGTTCATGGTGGCGTCCTGCGAGTTCGGCCACCGGTTGCTGCGGATGGACGTGCGGCGCAAGCAGGTCACCGGCTACCTGGACCTGCCGGGCTCCGCTCCTCAGGACGTCCGGCTCAGCCCCGACGGGACCATCTTCTTCGTGGCCGACAAGAAGCTCGGCGGGGTGCACCTGATCGACGCGGCGGCGTTCACCAAGACCGGCTTTCTCAAGACGGGGAAGGACGCCCACGGGATCTACCCCAGCCGCGACGGGCGGCGGATGTTCGTCAGCAACCGCGGCAACGGCACCATCTCGGTCCTCGACCCCGCTGCCCGCCGGGTGCTCACGACCTGGCGGCTGCCCGGCGGCGGCAGCCCCGACATGGGCGGCCTCAGCCCGGACGGCAGAAGCCTGTGGCTGTCCGGGCGCTACGACGCGACGATCTACCAGATCTCCACCACCGACGGTCGGCTGCTGGCGAAGGTCCGGGTGCCGCGCAAGCCACACGGCATGTGCGTGTGGCCGCAGCCGGGCCGATACTCCCTCGGGCACACCGGCAACATGCGCTGAGGCTAGGGCGCCAGGTCGCGGTAGACGATGCGCGAGATGCCCTCGACGGTCGCGATGCCGTAGGCCATCGAGGAGTTGTCGGTCGTCAGCACCGCGATCAGGTAGTACCGGCCGTTGACCTTCACCTGGCCGATGCTGTTGATGCGCCAGCCGTTGGTGGCACGCGGCAGCCAGCCGTTCTTCAGCTCGGTGTGACCCGCGGGTACGCCGGCCGACACGCCCCACCGCTGGTCGGGGGCCACGCGGGCCATCTGGGTGCGCAGGAAGACGCGCGAGCGGGCCGACAGCGGCCCACCGGGCGCCATCGCGGCCTTCAGCAGCGTCAGCTGGTCACCGACCGTCGAGCGGGTCAGCCCCCACCGGCCGGCCGAGTCGAAGGTGGTGCCGCGCAGCCCCAGCACCTTGTCGTACGCCGCGACCCCGCGGGCCCCGCCCACGTGGTTCCACAACGCGGTCGCCGCGTCGTTGCTGCTGCTGCGGATCATCGGGACCGCCTGCTGCTGCTCCCACGCGGTGAGCCAGCGGCCGGCCTGCTGGGCCCGCCACAGCACGGTCTGCAGGATGTTGACCTTGATGATGCTGGCGTTGTCGTACGCCGCCGCGGTCCGGTAGCCGTAGGTGCGCCGCGTCGTGAGGTCGTAGACGCCGACCGAGACGGTGTCGCTGCGCGTCGCGGCGTACCGGGCCAGGTCGGCCTGCAGGCGGGCGCTGGCCGGTTGGGCGGCGACCGCCGTCCCCGGGGTGCTCAGGGCCATCACGGCAGCGGTGGTCAGGCCCACCAGGATGCGCATCACGTTCGTCGTGCTCCGTTCGGGTCAGCCGGCACCACGGGTGACATCGGCAGGCGGAGCGGCCGACCTGACTGGAGCGGGAGACACAGTCGCCTTACCTGGCAGCAGAGGTTCCGCCTCGTCAGGGACGCGTCAGGCGGCCGGAGGCAGGCTGGCCAGGTGCACCGCTCGCAGACCAGAGCGCGTTGGGCCGGCCCGTCGGGCCGGTGGGCGCTGCTCGTCCTGGTGCTGGCCGGCCTCGCCGGCTGGCTCTCCCGCCTGACCGGCCGCGGCGCCGGCGGCACGATGCCGGGCCGGGTCGCGATGTGGCTGGTGCCCGACATGCTGCGGCGGCTGGCCGTCGGCCGCCGGACCGTGCTGGTCTCCGGTACCAACGGGAAGTCGACCACCACCCGACTGCTGGCCGCGGCGGTAGCCAGCCGCGGCGCGGTCGTCACCAACGCCGACGGCGCCAACCTCAGGTCCGGGCTGATCACCGCCCTGATGCGGGACCGGCACGGCACCGCGACGGCGGTGCTCGAGGTCGACGAGGTGGCGCTGCCGGACGTGCTGGCCGCGACCGGGGCCGACGTAGTGGTGCTGCTGAACCTGAGCCGTGACCAGCTCGACCGGGTCGGCGAGGTCGCCGCGCACGGCACCCGCTGGGCAGCGGCGCTGGAGCAGGCACCGCACGCCCGGGTGGTCGCCAACGCCGACGACCCGTTGGTCGTGACGGCGGTGCGCCATGCGCGGCCGACGGAGTCCGACGTGGTCTGGGTGGCGGCCGGGGCGCCCTGGCGCGCGGACGCCGCGCTGTGCCCGGAGTGCGGTGACGCCTGGGACACCGCCGCCGCCCCGTGGCGCTGCGCGGCCTGCGGGCTTGCCGCCCCGGCGGCGCGCTGGAAGCAGCTGGACGGCCACGTGGTCAGCACGGCGGGCGACTGCTCGCCGCTCCGGCTCGGCCTGCCCGGACGGGCGAACGCGGCGAACGCCCTGATGGCAGCCGCCGCGGCCGATCTGCTCGCGATCCCGCTGGAGGTCGGCCTGTCCGGCATGCGTGGGGTGCGTGAGGTCGACGGTCGCTACCTGTCGGTGGTCGTCGCCGGCAAGCGGGTCCGGTTGCTGCTGGCCAAGAACCCGGCGGGGTGGCAGGAGGTGCTCGACCAGGTCGCGGAGATACCGGGCCGGGTCCTGGTGGGCGTGAACGCCCGGGACGCCGACGGGGTGGATCCGTCGTGGCTCTGGGACGTGCCGTTCGAGCGGCTGCGTGGCCGTGACGTCGTGGTCTTCGGCGAGTGTGCGCTCGACCTGTCGGTGCGGCTGTTCTACGGCGAGGTGCCGCACGTCGTGCAGCCGGACATCGCGGCGGCCATCGTGGCGGCGGACACCCCGGAGCTCGTCGTGGTGGCCAACTACACCGCGTTCGTACGGGCCCGCTCGGTGGTGCGCAGCGGCGCTGCTGCGGCCTGACGGGTCGTCAGCCGCGGGCTGCGCGTGCGTCGTGCAGGTCGTCGGCGACGTCGTGCGGCATCGGCGTCAGCGCGGCACCCACGGCCCGTTCCAGCAGCCAGTCGGCGAGGGTCGGGTTGCGGGCCAGCACGGGACCGTGCAGGTAGGTCGCGAGCACGTTGCCCTGGACGGCCCCCTCCGGGCCGCCCGTCCGGCCGTCGTTGCCCCGCCCCCGCGTCGTCGTCGCCAGCGGCTGCGCCGCCGGGCCCAGCACGGTGCCGCCCCCGTGGTTGGCGAAGCCGGTCAGGACCGGCAGGCCGATGTCGGTCGTGGTCGCGGCGAGCACCTCGCCGATGACCCGCTCGCGCAGCCGGCTGGTGGTGAGGTCGAGCAGGCCGAGCCCTTCGTGCACGACGCCATCGACCCCCGCCATCGACCGCCCCAGGAGCTGGAGCCCGGCGCAGACCGCGAACACCTGCGCGCCCGCGGCGACGGCCCGCGCCAGCGACGAGCGGCGGAGCCCCTCGAGGGCCCGTTGCTGGGCCTCGTCCTCGCCGCCGCCCAGGACGTACAGATCGCCGCCCGTCGGCAGCGGGTCGGACACGCTGACGCTCAGGACCTCCGCGTCCAGGCCGCGCCAACTCAGCCGGCGCTCCAGGACCCGCACGTTGCCCACGTCGCCGTAGGTTCCCAGCAGCTCCGGGTAGACCGACACGATCCGCACCGCGGAGGTGCGGGGCACTCCACTCCGGCCAACCACAGGACCTCCTCACCGACCAGTGTCAGCGGCTGGCCTGATGTGGACCTGAGTGCTCAAGGGCAGTATCACCCGAAGTCGGGCCCCGCCCAGCGGTGAGTCCTCGACGCGTACGTCGCCACCGTGCGCCCGGGCGATCTCGCGCACGAGCGCCAGGCCCAGACCGGCACCGCCGGCCACCCGCGCCCGGGAGCTGTCGAGCCGCACCCACCGGTCGAAGACCCGGTCACGATCGGCGACGGCGATGCCCGGCCCGTTGTCATCCACGTCCAGGACGGCCTGCCCGCCGTCGCACCCGGTGGTGACGCGGACATCGGTGCCGTACCGGCGGGCGTTGGTCAGGAGGTTGTCGACGAGCCGGGCAAGCGCCACCGGGTCGCCGAGGACCGGTGCGCTCTCGCCCTCGGCTCCGGCCAGTGACCGGAGGTCGACCTCGTGGGCCGGCCCACGGGGCCGGTCCTCGGCGCGGGCGAGGGCCAGCAGGTCGTCGGTCAGCGCGCTGAGCCGGTCCACCTCCTGCCCGAGGTCGAGCAGCAGCGCCGGGAGGTCGACGGTGCCGGGGTGCGCCCGGGCCACGTCGAGCTGCACCCGCATGCTGGCGACGGGGGACCGGAGCTCGTGGGCGGCGTCGGCGACGAAGCCCTGCTGCCGGGCGACCAGCTGCCGCAGCGCGCTGAGCAGGTCGTTGAGGGTGTGGCCGAGCCGGGCCACCTCGTCGTCGCCGCCGGCCACCGGCAGCGCGGCGGCGCGTCCAGGGTCGGCG
>JAOPVD010000079.1 GCA_025966295.1 Frankiales bacterium
CGACCACCCGCAGACCCAGGGTGTGCGCGATGTCGACGACCGCGCGGACGACGGCTCGGTCGCCGGCGTCGTTGACGATGCCGTCGATGAAGCCCTTGTCGACCTTCACCTCGTCGACCGGCAGGCCCTTGAGGTAGGTCAGCGAGGAGTAGCCGGTCCCGAAGTCGTCCACCGAGATCTTCACGCCGAGGGCACGCAGCTCGCTCATGCGCACGGTGGCCAGCGCGGGGTCGTTCACGACCACCCCCTCGGTGAGCTCGAGGGTGAGCAGGTCCGGCGAGATGTTGATGGACGTCAGGATCGCGGCCACCTCGGTGACGAACGACTGGTCGAGGACGGTCTCGGCGCTGACGTTGACGGCGACGCCGACCCGGCCGCCGCGGCGCTGCCAGCCCTTGCAGGCGGTGAGGGCCTGCCGCAGGACGCTGCTGGTCAGCGGGCCCATGAGACCGGCGGCCTCGGCGAGCGGGATGAACTCGGCGGGGGAGATGGCGCCGAGCGCCGGGTGGGTCCAGCGGGCGAGCGCCTCGACACCGGTCACGGTGCGGTCGGCGGATGACACCTTGGGCTGGAAGGCGACGCCGATGGCGCCTGAGGCGAGCGCCTCGCGCAGCGCCATGACGACGGCGAGGCGGCGCTGGCCCTCCACCTCGTACGCGGGCTCCCAGACCACCGGGCCGCCGTGGGCGTGCCGGGCGCTGTACATCGCGGTCTCGGCGCGGCGGATCAGGGTGGCGGCGTCCAGCCCGTGGTCGGGCGAGCGCACGCAGCCGACGGACAGCTTGATGTGGGTGCCGACCGGGCCGAGCTGCGCACCGCCCTCGACCTGAGCCCGGATGCCCAGGCCGAACATCGCCGGGTCACCGCCGAGCAGGTCGGCCGGCATGGCCACGGCGAACCGGCCGCCGCCGATCCGGCCGATGAGGGCCTGGGGGTAGCTCAGGCTGAGCCGGCGGGTCACCTCGAGCAGCAGCTCGTCACCCACCTGGTGGCCCAGGGTGTCGTTGACCTCGCGGAAGGAGTCCACGGCGACGGTGGCCACCAGCACGGCCCGGCGGGCCCGCACCAGCTCGTCGAGCTGCGTGGTGACCTCGTTGAGGTTGGGCAGCCGGGTCAGCGGGTCGGTGGTGGCCGCGAGGGCCAGGTCGCGCTGCAGCTTGCCCCGCTCGAGCGCCTGCGCCAGCTCGGCGGCGACCTTCTCGAGCAGCCGCAGGTCCCGCAGCGTGAACTGCGAGGCCGCGCCCCGGCGGCCGCGGACCGCCAGCACGCCGACGAGGTGGTGGGCGCCGAGCAGCGGGGTGGACATCTGCTCGTCGGACTCCAGGACGCCACCGCCGTAGCTGAGCGTCCCCGCCAGCTCGTCATCGGCGGGCATCACCCGGTAGGCGTCGTCCCCGACCGTGTGGTGCGTCCAGCCGCTGCCGGACTTCACGGCCAGGTCCAGGTGGCGGGCATGCAGCAGGTCGCACACGTTGCTCAGGACCTCGCCGTTGCCCTTGCCGTCGAGGTCGAGCGGGCCGAGGCCCTTGATGAACTGCTCCAGGGCAGCGGTCTGCTGCTGCTCGGCCGCGAGCCGGCGGTGGCTGCGGTACGCCGCCAGCAGCCCGACGCTGACGAGTGCGATGACCACCGTGGTGAGTGGGTCGGTCCAGGCCGCGGCGACGGCCACGATCGCCACGCCGGCCAGGATCAGCGTCTGCACCAGGATGCCCGTAACCGATGCCACGAGCTCCTGTCGGGTCTCGCGCACTCCGACGAGGGCCATCAGCCCGTGCACGACGAGCAGACCCAGCACCTCGGAGGCGATGAGCGCCGCCGCCAGCGCCAGCCACAGCCGAAGACCCGGGGTAGGGACTTGGCTGATGGTGGCCAGCACGGCGGTGGCGACACTGACCTCGAAGGCGGCGACGGAGAGGTTGAAGAAGGCCTTCGTGGGACGCTGCCGGTGGATGACCGCGCTGACCGACATCGCGCCGACCCGCGCCAGGACGTGGCTGACCGGGTCGAGGAACACCAGCGCGAAGCCCAGCGGGATCTGGGTGAGCGTGACGCCGCGGGCCTCGTTGCGGAACTCGTAGATCAGCGGCCGCTCCACTGCCGCCAGGTAGCCGGGGGCGATGGCCCACCACGGCACCAGGAACGGCAGGGCCGCGGCGCTGTAGTTGGCCTCGGCGAACAGCACCAGCGCGGCGCTCGCGCCGATGAGCACCAGGGCGAGCAGGTTCACCGCAACGCGGCGCACCCCCCGAGGACCCCCCTGAGTACTCATCCCGAGGTACTTCGGACAAGATCGCTGTTTCCTTGAGAGCCCTCTTTGTCGCGAGCCACCATCACGCCCAGCAGGACCAGCGTGAGCAGCGCCATGGCGGCCACGCTCTGCGTCGCGCTCAGCGGGCCGGCCAGCGCGCCGGCGAGCAGAAGCACCAGCCCCTGGACGGCGTACAGCGAGGTGACGGCGACGCCGTAGGCCCTCGACCGGAACTCGCGGGGGCAGGCCTGGATGAAGGCGGCGCTCGCGATCAGGTTGACGCTGCCCCCGGCGCCGGCCACGAACCAGAGCAGGCCCACCAGCACCGGGCTCCCGGCCTGCGCCGTGAACAGCAGCGGGACGCAGCCGAGCAGCGCCAACCACGGCAGCAGCGCGGTGCGCCGCTCCGGATCGACCCGGAGCACGAAGGCGCTGGCCACCAGGAAGCCCGCGGGAACGCTGGCCGTGAGCAGGCCGGCCTCCAGGGCGCCGCCGCCGAGCGACCGCGCCACCGGTACCGCGAGCCCCTCCGGAGCGATCACCGCCGCCGACCCGAGCAGCGCGTACGCGAGCAGCCGGCGCAGCTGCGGGGTGTGCGTCACCAGGCGCAGCCCGCTGAGGGTGTCCCGGTACAGCGTGGAGCGCTCCGCCTTGCGCTGCGCGGGCGGGCGCTGCATCACCGCCGCGAGCATCAGCCCGCCGGAGATCAGGAACGAGGCGGCGTCCAGCGCGAGCGCGCCGCGGACCGAGATCAGGGCGACCAGCGCGCCGCCGGCGACCAGGCCGAGCACCTGCGCGGTCTGGAAGATCAGGTTCAGGATCGCGCTGCCCACGACGTAGGCGTCGCCGGGCAGGATGTCCGGTTGCAGCCCGCTGCGGGCGCTGTCGAACGGCGGCGCGAGCGCGCCCACCGCGATCAGCACCGCGAACACGCACCACAACGGCACGCCGGGCAGGCACAGCGCCAGCAGCAGCGGCGCGCGTGCCACGTCGCAGACGACCATCACGGTGAGCCGGCGGTACCGGTCCGACAGCGCGGACAGCAGCGGGCCGCCCAGCAGGTAGGTGAGGTAGGAGATGGCGTAGGTGGCTGAGGCGGCGAAGGCGGAGTTGGTGCGCTGGTAGACCAGCACCGCGATCGCGATCCGGGCGAGCTGGTCGCCGAGGACGCTGAGCCCGGTCCCCGCGGCGATGGCGGCGAACTCCCGGTTGGACAGCACGGAGCGATACGTCACCCGCTGCTCGGCCGTCACGGCGCAGAGTCTCCCCAAAAGCACCCGTCTGCACAGTTAAGCGGGCCGCACCTGCGCGGCGGGCTGCCCGTCTGTCCGAATAGATCAACTGACGGCGGGACGCCGTACCGTAACCACGGCACCGCCCCTGTAGTCCAACTGGCAGAGACCGGGGTCTTAAAAACCTCGTCAGTGTGGGTTCGACTCCCACCGGGGGCACGAAAGCGCCACACAGGTCGTTGTCAGGCTCAGGCAGACCCGACAGAAGGAGCACCATGCAGTCCAGCAACCCGGTCTTCGGGAACGCACCCACGCTCAAGCAGGGCCAGAGCTTCGGCGCGCCGGGCTTCCCGACTGCGGGGCAGGTCGAGGAGATCTACCGCACGCCGCAGCGGCTGACCATGGACGACATCGTCATCAAGACGGGGCTCCTGCTCAGCATCGTGGTGGCCGTCGGCGCGGTCGTCTGGTTCGCCAAGGCGCCCACCGGTGTGGTCATCGGCGGCGGCCTCCTCGGCTTCGTCCTGGCGCTGGTCAACATCTTCAAGCGCCAGGTGAGCCCGGCACTGGTCATCGCCTACGCCGTCTGCCAGGGGGCCTTCCTCGGCGGCATCAGCTTCTTCTTCGAGAACACCCCCGGCTACGCGGGGCTGCCGCTGCAGGCCGCGGTCGGCACGGCGGCGATCTTCGGGGCGGTGCTGTTCCTCTACAAGAGCGGCAAGCTGCGCGCCACGCCGCAGTTCGTCAAGGTGGTGACCGGCGCCTTCATCGGGCTGTTCGCGCTGCTCATCCTGAACGTGCTCATCAACGCCTTCGACGGCTCCGGCAGCGGCCTGGGCCTGCGTGACGGCAGCAACCTCGCGATCCTGTTCAGCATCGCCTTCATCGCGGTCGGGTCGCTGACCTTCGTGCTCGACTTCGACCAGGCCGACAAGATGGTCCAGGCCGGCGTCGACCAGCGCGAGGCGTGGCGGGTCTCCTTCGGGCTGGTGGTCGGTCTGGTCTGGCTCTACCTCGAGATCCTGCGGCTGCTCAGCTACCTGCGCGACCGGTAGGGCGACGCGCCGACCGCCGACCGGCCCGTGCCAAGGTTGGACCCGTGACCCTGCGCCGTCTGGCCGCCCTGGCTGCCCTGGCAGCGGCCGCGGCCTGCGGCGCGGGCACGGCCGGCCCGG
>JAOPVD010000085.1 GCA_025966295.1 Frankiales bacterium
GGGTAGTGCGTGCACCCCAGCACCAGGGTGTCCACCCCGGCGTCGGTGATCGGCTCGAGGTAGTGGGTGGCGAGCTGCAGCAGCTGGCGGCCGGTGGTGACGCCGCGCTCCACGAAGTCCACGAACCGGGGGCAGGCCGCGCTGGTCAGCTCGACGTGCGGCGCCGCGGCGAAGGCCTCGTCGTAGGCCTGGCTGGCGACGGTCATGGCGGTGGCGATCAGGCCGACCCGGCCGTTGCGGGTGGCCGCCGCGGCCCGCCGGACGGCCGGCGCGATGACCTCCACCACCGGCACGTCGTACCGCTCGCGGGCGTCCCGCAGGCAGGCGCTGGAGGCGCTGTTGCAGGCGATGACGAGCATCTTCACGCCCGAGTCGACGAGCTTGTCGAGGGCCGACAGCGCGTGCCGGCGGACCTCCGCGATCGGCAGCGGGCCGTACGGGCCGTGCCCGGTGTCCCCGACGTAGAGCAGCTGCTCGTGCGGCAGCTGGTCGAGCAGCGCCCGGGCGACCGTCAGCCCACCCACGCCGGAGTCGAAGACCCCGATCGGCGCGTCGCTCACGGCCGCAACACTACGACTGAAACGCCCAAGACGGGCCCTACGCCCAGAGCTGGCCCTCGAGGGCCGCCTCGGCCTCTTCCAGGGTGCCGGCGTAGGCGCCGGTCGACAGGTACTTCCAGCCGCCGTCGGCGACGATGAACGCGATGTCGCCGCGCTGCCCGGCCTTCACGCACTTCATGGCCTCACCGAGCGCGGCGTGCAGGATCGCGCCGGTCGAGATGCCGGCGAAAATGCCCTCCTCCTCGACGAGCTGGCGGGTACGGCGCAGCGCCTCCCGCGGGCCCACCGAGAAGCGGCTGGACAGCACGCTGGCGTCGTACAGCTCGGGCACGAAGCCCTCGTCGATGTTGCGCAGGCCGTAGACCAGCTCGCCGTAGCGCGGCTCGGCGGCGATGATCCGCACCCCCGGCTTGTTCTCACGCAGGTACCGCCCGGTGCCCATCAGGGTGCCGGTGGTGCCGAGCCCGGCGACGAAGTGCGTGATGGTCGGCAGGTCCTCGAGGATCTCCGGGCCGGTCGTCTCGTAGTGCGCGAGCGCGTTGGCCGGGTTGCCGTACTGGTAGAGCATCACCCAGTCCGGGTTCTCCGCGGCCAGCTCCTTGGCGACCGCGACCGCCTGGTTGGAACCGCCGGCGGCCGGCGAGGTGACGATCTCGGCGCCGTACATGGTGAGCAGCTGGCGGCGCTCGATGCTGGTGTTCTCCGGCATGACGCAGATGAGCCGGTAGCCGCGCATGCGGCACACCATGGCCAGGCTGATGCCGGTGTTGCCCGAGGTCGGCTCCAGCACCGTGACGCCAGGCCGGAGCAGGCCCTCCTTCTCGGCCTGCGCGACCATGTACAGCGCCGCGCGGTCCTTCACCGAGCCGGTCGGGTTGTCGGTCTCCATCTTCGCCCAGAGCCGGACGTCAGGGGACGGCGACAGCCGAGGGAGCCCGACGAGCTTGGTGCGCCCGACGGACTCGGTCAGTGAGTCGAACCGCAAGGATCAGCCGCCGGCGACCGCAGGGAGGACGGTGACGCTGTCGCCGTCCTTCAGGGGGGTCTCGAGCGAGCCGAGGAAGCGGACGTCCTCGTCGTTGACGTAGACGTTGACGAACCGGTGCAGGTTGCCTTCGTCGGTGATGAGGCGGCCCTTGATGCCGGCGTGGCGGCTGTCGAGGTCGTCGATCAGACCCTGCAGCGTGTCGCCCTTTGCCTCGACGGCCTTCTCCCCACCGGTGTAGGTGCGGAGGATGGTCGGGATGCGGACCTCGATGGCCATGGCTGAACGCTCTCCTGATGCTCGGACGGACTCCATCAAGTGAACACGACCGCCCCGTCGGCTTGTTCCTCAGGTCTGTTGCAGGCCCACTTCGGTCACCACGCCGGCGGTGATGGTGAAGGCTCGCACCTCGTCCTCGTCGGCCCGGGTGGAGACCAGCAGCCAGTACGGGAACCCGGCCGTCTCCGACCACCGGATGTCGGTGCGGCTGGGGTAGGCCTCGGTGGCCGTGTGCGAGTGGTAGACCACCCACGGTTCCTCGTCGGCGTCGTCCAGGTCGCGGTAGACGCGCAGCCACTCCGCGCTGGCGAAGGTGAAACCGGTCGGTGACCGCTCGGCGTTCTCCATCTCGAACAGCCGGGTGGGGAGGCCGTCCTTGGCCACGATGACGCCGCAGCACTCGTCAGGGTGGTCGCGGCGGGCGTGGGCCAGGACCTGGTCAACCATGGTGCGGGGCAGGGTCAGCACATCCGGGGACACGCTCAGGAGCCTAGGCGGGGATCCAGGCACGACAGCAGGGACTCCTGCAGGTAGCCCAGCCAGCCGTAGACGTGCAGCGCCTGGAAGCGCGGGTCGTCCTCGGCCAGCTGCTCCGGGTCGAGCTCCTCGGTGACGTCCAGGGCGGTGCCCAGCGCCAGCCGCATGTCGTTGAGGCAGCCCAGCCACTGGTCGGCCTGGTCGCGGTCGAGCTCCAGCCGGCCGCCGCCCTCGGGCAGCGAGGCGAGGACGGCCTGCGCGTTGGCCCGCTTGCCGGCCCGCAGGTCGGCGTCGGTGAAGCGCCGGAAGTCACCAGCGGCCGCCGGGTCGTCGCGGTAGGCGTCCGGCAGCAGCCGGGACAGGACCGGGTCGTCGGGAGGCTCGACCTCGCCGGGCGGCATCCCGACCAGCGCCGCCAGCGGGTCGTCGGAGACGGCCGGCTCGGCGACCAGCTCGAGCAGCTCCCTCGCGAGCTGGGCCAGCACCTGCGCCTCGACGTCGTCGAGCTCCGCGCGCAGGCCCTTGCGGTGCCGGGTGAACCGCATCAGTCCTGCTGCAGGGTGGCCCACAGGCCCTTGCCGTGGCAGCGCGCCACATCCGCCTCCATCTGCTCCCGCGTGCCGTTGCTGACCACGGCCCTCCCCTCCTGGTGCACCTGCAGCATCAGCTGGGTGGCCTTGTCGCGGCTGTAGCCGAACAGCTCCATGAGCACGTGCGTGACGTAGCTCATGAGGTTGACCGGGTCGTTCCACACGATCGTCACCCACGGCCGGTCGATCAGCTCGTCGGTGCTCGGCTGGTCCAGCTCGGCGGGCGCTGTCACGCCAGCTCCCGCTTCAGCACCTTGCCGGTGGCGTTGCGCGGCAGCGCCTGCACGAACCGGAACTCGCGCGGCACCGCGAACCGCGCCAGCCGGTCGCGGACCAGCGCCTTGAGCTCCTCAGTTCTCGCCTCAAGGCCCGGCTCGCCCACCACGTGCGCCACCAGCTTCACGCCGTACGCCGGGTCCTCGGCGGCGGTGATGGCGACGTCCTGCACGGAGGGGTGGCCCAGGAGCACGTCCTCGACCTGCCCGGGGTAGACGTTCTCACCGCCGATCACGACCATGTCGTCGTCGCGGCCGAGCACGGTCAGCCGGCCGTCGGCGTCGAAGACGCCGAGGTCGCCGGTGGCGATCAGCCCGTCGAGGCGGTCCTTGTCGGAGCCGTCGGTGTAGCCGGCGAAGGCCAGGCCGCTGCCCACGAAGACCCGCCCGGGCACGCCCACCGGCGCGTCCTCGCCCTGCTCGTCGACCACCCGCAGCGTCACGCCGTACGGCGCCTTGCCGGCGGTGCGCGGGTCGGCCGCGAGGTCCTCCGGGGTCGCCACCGCGGCGTACGCCACCTCGGTGGAGCCGTACAGGTTGTAGAGCACCGGCCCGAAGGCCCCCAGCACCCGGGTCGCCAGCTCGCCGGGCAGCGCGCTGCCGCTGGAGGCCACTACCCGCAGCGACGACAGGTCGTACGCCGCCGGGTCGGCCTTCAGGAGCAGGTCGAGCATGACCGGGACGACGACCAGGGCGGTCGCCTCGTGGTCCTGCACCGCCTGCAGCACCCGCTCGGGCTCGAACCGGCGCTGCAGCACGACGGTCGAGCCGAGCAGCATGGCGAGCGTCAGGTGGCCGAGCCCCCAGGCGTGGAACACCGGCGAGGCGATGAAGGTCGGCTCGCCGGCGCGCAGCGGGATGCGGGACAGCACCGAGACCGCGTCGTCGAGCGAGGCGCCGCTGCGGGCCGCGCCGCGGGGCGCGCCGGTCGTGCCGCTGGTGAGGATGACCAGCCGGGTGGTGTGCCCGGTCTTGGGCGGCGCCGGCAGCGTGCTGGTCTCGGCCAGCTCGGCGAGCTGCTCGGTGGTGAGCAGCAGCCGGCGCGGCGCCGCCGGGGCGAGCAGCGCCGTGAACTCCTCGTCGTGGATGACCGCGACCGCGCCCTCGCGGTCCAGGACCTGGGCCAGCTGGCCGCCGGCGGAGCCGGTGTTGAGGTAGAGCACGTCGCCGCCGCACTTGGAGACCGCCACCGCGCCCTCGACGAAGCCCCGGCCGTTGCGGGCCAGCAGCCCGACCGCGTCCCCCTCCCCCACACCCCGGGCCCGCAGCTCGGCGGCCAGCCGGTCGGTGCGCTGGTCGAGCTCGCGGTAGGTCAGCGGCCCGTCATCGTCGACGAGCGCGACCCGGTCGGGGTGCCGGGCGGCGCCGGCGGCGTACCCGGTCGCCGGGGTGAGCCCCCAGCGGGCCACCGCGAGCGCCATGCCGAGCAGCCGGTCGGGCCGTACCGGGGCCAGCAGACCGGCCTGCGCCAGCACCTTCGCACCTGTCAGATCCACCCCACCACCGTGTCATGCCGCGCCGACCGACAGGATGTTCGACGTGCCCTCACGCCTGCAGACCGCTGCCCGCGCCTGGCGCCGCCTCGACCGGCCGTGGGCCGCGGTGCTCGTCACCGGCCTGCTGGTGCTGCTGTTCGTCGGCGTCCGCGCCACCACCAACGTGGGCTCGCTGGAGGGCTTCGTCGTCGCCGGTGACGGCGTGGTCGACGCGGCCAGCGGGCTGCCGCGGGTGCCGGGCAGCGGCTACGACGGCCAGTTCATCTGGCAGCTGTCCCAGGACCCGCTCACCCACGACCCGCACGCCTTCGGGGTCCGCACCGACACCGCCGCCTACCGCCAGCAGCGGGTGGCGCTGCCGGCGGTGGTCTGGGCCCTGCACGAGGTCACCGGCATCTCGCACGCGCTGCTGCTGGTGGCCGTCAACGTGCTCGCGCTGCTCGGCACCGCCTGGGCCGGAGCGCTGCTCGCCCGCCACTTCGGGCGGCACGCGATGTGGGGGGTGGCGCTGGCCCTGTCCCCCGGGCTGGTGCTGGCGCTCGCCCGCGACCTCAACGAGCCGCTCTCGGCTCTGGGGCTGCTCGCCGGCCTGTACCTGTGGTGCCGCGGCCGGCCCGCGCTCGCGACGCTGCCGTTCCTGCTCGCGGTGCTGGCCCGCGAGACCACGCTGTCGGTGCTGGCCGGGCTCGGCCTGTGGGCGGTCTGGTCGGCGGTCCGGCACCGGGACCTCCGGCGGGTCCGGCCGGCGCTGTGGCTGCTGGTGCCGCTGGCCGTCGCGACCGGCTGGCAGCTGCACCTGCAGCAGGTCTGGGGGGTGCTCCCGTTTCGCGCCAACGAGGGCAATCTGAGCACGCCGCTGGTCGGCTTCCTGCCCTCGGTGCTGCGCCTGGGCGGCGCGGCCAACCCGGTGGTGCAGGAGCTGTTCCGGGCCGAGCGGGTGGTGCTGCTCGGGCTGCTGGTCGGGCTGCTGGTGCTGCTGCGCCGCAGCCGGGTGCCGGCCGACCTGCGGGCCGGCTTCGTGCTGGCCTGCCTGCTGGCGTTCGGGCTCACCTCGTGGCGGGCCGACGTGCAGTTCCTGCGCGGCGCCAACGAGGCGCTGCTGCTCGGCCTGGTCGTCGCGATGGGGCTACCGGCACTGCCGCGCCGGCTGGTGCTGATGGGCTCGCTGCTGCTCTCGGCCGCGGTCTTCGGGCTGCACGCCGTCGTCGCCTGAGCCAGCCCGTCAGGCGCCGTACGCCTTCGCGTCGCCGTACGCGTTGACCTGCGGCATAGCGCGGGCGATGAGGTCCGGCAGCACGCCGTCGAGCTCGGCCACCTCGAAGCCGCCCTCCTTCTCGTACGCCGGTCCGGGGTGCCAGCCCTCGGCGACGCTGACGTGGCCGGCGCGGACGTTGAAGACCCGGCCGTTGACCTGCGCGAGCGGCGAGCCGAGCCAGACGACCAGCGCGACGATGTGCTCCGGGCCGCCGGGGTTCTTCCAGCCGGTACGCGCCTCGAGCTCGTCGAGCTTGTCCTTGTAGCCGGTCAGCCCCTCGGTCATCGCGGTGAGGGCGCTGGGCGCGATCGCGTTGGAGAGGATGCCGTAGCGCCACAGCTCCTCGCCGAGGATCTGCGTGAACGCCGCGATCCCGGCCTTGGCGGCGCCGTAGTTGGCCTGGCCGACGTTGCCGTAGATGCCGGACGGGCTGCTGGTGTTGACGATCCGGGCGACCCGCGGCTCACCGGCCTTGCTCTGCTCGCGCCAGTAGGCCACCGCGTGCTTGGTGGGAGCGAAGGTGCCGCGCAGGTGCACCTTCATGACGGAATCCCAGTCGTCGATGCTCATGTTCACAAACATCCGGTCCCGCAGGATGCCGGCGTTGTTGACCAGGGTGTCGAGGCCGCCGAAGGTGTCCAGCGCCGTGCCGATGAGCCGCCCGGCGCCGTCCCAGTCGCTGATGTCGTCAGTGCTGGCGACGGCCTCACCGCCGAGTGCGCGCACCTCCTCCACGACCGCCTCGGCGCCGGCGGCGTTGACGTCGTTGACGACGACCCGCGCGCCCTCCTGCGCGAACAGGAGCGCCTCGTCGCGGCCGATGCCGCCGCCCGCTCCGG
>JAOPVD010000092.1 GCA_025966295.1 Frankiales bacterium
GGCCAAGGGCGCCGCCGTCGAGGACGTCACGGTCTGCATCCTGGACCGGCCGCGGCACGAGGACCTGGTCCACGAGGTGCGGCTGGCCGGGGCCCGCATCAAGTTCATCTCCGACGGCGACGTCGCCGGCGCGGTGATGGCCTGCAGCGAGGGCACCGGCGTCGACCTGCTGCTCGGCATCGGGGGCACCCCCGAAGGCATCATCACGGCCTGCGCCGTGAAGTGCCTCGGCGGCGTCATCCAGGGCAAGCTCTGGCCGCAGAAGCGGAGCGAGTTCGAGAACGCCGCCGCGGCCGGCCTCGACCTCGACGCGGTCCTGTCGACGGACGACCTGGTCCGCAGCGACAACGTGTTCTTCGTGGCCACCGGCATCACCGACGGCGAGCTGGTCCGCGGCGTCCGGTACCGCGGCGGCGGCGCCTCGACCGAGTCGCTGGTCATGCGCTCGAAGTCCGGCACCATCCGCCGGGTCATCTCCGAGCACCGGCTGTCCAAGCTGTCCGCCTACTCCATGATCGACTTCGAGCACGCCGGTCGCTAGTGCGGATCGCGACCTGGAACGTCAACTCGATCGGGGCCCGGCTCCCGCGGTTCCTGCCCTGGCTGGAGGAGGCGGCGCCGGACGTCGTCGCCGTACAGGAGACCAAGACGGCGACGTTCCCGGCTGCTGACGTCGAGGCACTCGGCTACGAGGTGGCGCACGCCGGCGACGGCCGCTGGAACGGCGTGGCGATCCTGTCGCGGGTCGGGCTCAGCGACGTCGACACCGTGCACCCGGGGCATCCCGAGCCGCGGCTGGTGTCGGCGCAGTGCGGGCCGCTGCACGTGACCAGCGTGTACGTGCCCAACGGCCGGGCCGTGGACGACCCGCACTACCTCTACAAGCTCGACTGGTTCGCGACCCTGCGCGAGCGGCTGGAGCGCTTCGACCCGGCGCAGCCGCTGGTGCTGATGGGCGACTTCAACGTGGCCCGCACCGACGACGACGTCTGGGACCGCAGCCGGTTCGTCGGCTCGACGCACGTGACCCCCGCCGAGCGCACGGCAATGGACGCCCTCGTCGAGTGGGGCCTGGTGGACGTGGTGCCGCGCCCCGGCAAGGGCGACCGGCCGTTCACCTACTGGGACTACCGGGCCGGCATGTTCCACAAGGACATGGGGATGCGCATCGACTATGTCCTGGCGACGCCGGCGGTGACGGTGCAGGACGCCTGGGTCGACCGGGAGGCGCGCAAGGGCACCGGCCCCAGCGACCACGCCCCGGTCGTGGTCGACATCACGCTCTGACCTCAGGCCAGGAGCTTGCGGAGGGTCGCCGGGGTGCGGGCGGTGCAGCCGACGCCCAGCAGCTTCTCCAGCCGCGCGTTGGTCAGCTTCGAGGACTGCACACCGGCCGGGCCGAACGCCAGGTAGAGCACCTGGTCGTTGCCGACCACCACCTCCGGTGACCAGTCGGTCTCCAGCACCTGCTGCAGGGCCGCGGCCGGTGGCCGGTCGAACAGCACGTTGACGACGAGGTAGCCGTCGAGGGCCGGCAGCTCGTCGAGCGCCTTCTGCAGGTCGGTGTCGCGGCGGACGCAGGCCCGCACGTCCAGGCCGAGCCGCTCCCGCAGCCCGTCCTCGATCGCGGTGGCGAGCCGGGTCACCGAGCGGCTGGACGAGGTGAAGGTGGCATTGCCGCTGTTGAGAAAGGTCTGCACGTCGCCGTGCCCGAGGTCCTCCAGCAGCGCCTTGAGGTCCTTCATCGCCAGCTTGTTGCGCGGACCGAGGTTGACCGCCCGCAGCAGCAGCACGTAGCTCACGGCACCAGGCCGGGCAGCGCGTTGCGGGCCCGGTCGTGCTCCAGGCCGAGGCCGTCGAGCAGGTCGACGACCGCCACCCGCAGCTGCGCCACGACGACCTGCGCCGACAGCGAGGTGGCGCCGAGCCCCACCGGGTCCAGCCGGGCCGCCAGGTCCACCAACGGCCCGATCGCCTGGTCGGAGGTGGCGGTCTGCTGCAGGGCGTCGGCGAGGGCGTCCAGCAGCTCGGGCAGCGCCGGCGGCAGCGGCTGCTCGGACTCCAGCGCCACGAAGGCGCGCCGCACCAGCACGCGCAGGTTGCGGGTGCCGCGGGTGATGCCGTCGTGCAGCCGCAGCGAGGACCGCCAGTACTCCCCCCGGTCCGGTCGCAGCGGCGACAGCCGGCTCGTCTCGCGGCCGGTGACAAGGGCGTCCTTCCAGCGGGTCAGCACCGGCTCCAGGGCCCGGCCGCGCGCCAGCGCGTCGGCCACCGCGGCGCCCGACCCGGCCCGCACCCCCGCGGCGGTGTCCCGCAGCACCTCGCTGAGCTCGCCGAAGTAGCTCGCCCGCAGCCGGCGGGCCTGCTTCCACGGGTCGGCCGGCAGCACCGCCGTGACCAGCAGCGCCGCGGCGCCGCCGATGAGCGCGTCCTGCCAGCGGTGCAGGCCGCCGTGCGGCGTCTGCGGCAGCGCGACGACGAAGACCGCCTGCACCGCCGACTGCGTGACGACCAGGCGACCGCCGCCGACGGCAACCGCGACGAGCAGCGCGAGGAAGACGACGACCCCGATCTGCCAGGTGCCCTGGCCGAACAGCCCGACCCACAGGTCCCCGACCGCCACGCCGACCGCCACGCCTGCCGCGAGCTCCGCTGTACGACGCAACCGTCCGCCGGTCAGGCCGAGCGCGATGAGCGCTGCCACCGGCGCGAAGAACGGCCGGGTGTGGTGCAGCAGGTGCGTCGCGACCGCCCAGGCCCCGGCCGCAGCCAGCCCGCACTGGGCGGCGGCCCAGCTGCCGGCGCGCACGCGGGCCAGTGCACCGCCGACTGCCGTCCGGACGTCCACGCGTCAAACCTAGACTTCACGCCATGCCCGAGTTCGCGTACTCCGACCTGCTGCCCACCGGCCCCGACGAGACGCCGTACCGGCTGCTCACCAGCGAGGGCGTCTCCACCGTCGAGGCGGCCGGCCGGACGTTCCTGCAGGTCGAGCCGGAGGCCCTGCAGCTGCTGGCCAAGACGGCGATGCGCGACATCGCGCACCTGCTGCGGCCGGCGCACCTGGCGCAGCTGCGCCGGATCCTCGACGACCCGCAGGCATCGGCCAACGACCGGTTCGTGGCCCTGGACCTGCTCAAGAACGCCAACATCGCCGCCGGCGGCGTGCTGCCGATGTGCCAGGACACCGGCACCGCGATCGTGATGGGCAAGCGCGGCCAGTCGGTGCTGACCGACGGCCGGGACGACGAGCACCTGTCGCGCGGCATCTACGACGCGTACACCCAGCTCAACCTGCGGTACTCGCAGCTGGCGCCGCTGACGATGTGGGACGAGAAGAACACCGGCAACAACCTGCCGGCGCAGATCGAGCTGTACGCCACCGGCAAGGACTACTACGAGTTCCTGTTCATGGCCAAGGGCGGCGGCTCGGCCAACAAGAGCTACCTGTTCCAGGAGACCAAGGCGGTCCTGAACCCGACGGCGATGATGCGGTTCCTGGAGGACAAGATCCGCTCGCTCGGTACCGCGGCCTGCCCGCCGTACCACCTGGCGATCGTGGTCGGCGGCACGTCGGCGGAGTACGCGCTGAAGACCGCGAAGTACGCGTCCGCGAAGTACCTCGACACCCTGCCGACCGCTGGGTCCATGACGGGGCACGCCTTCCGCGACCTGGACCTGGAGCTGCAGGTGCACGAGGTGACCGCCCGGCTCGGGATCGGCGCGCAGTTCGGCGGCAAGTACTTCTGCCACGACGTGCGGGTCGTCCGGCTGCCGCGGCACGGCGCGTCCTGCCCGGTGGCGATCGCGGTGAGCTGCTCGGCCGACCGGCAGGCGCGGGCCCGCATCGACGCGTCCGGGGTGTGGCTCGAGCAGCTGGAGACCGAGCCGGCGCACTACCTGCCGGAGGTCACCGACGAGCACCTCGAGGACGACGTGGTGCGGATCGACCTGAACCGCCCGATGGCCGAGATCCGCGCGGTGCTGACCAAGCTGCCGGTGAAGACCCGGCTGGCGCTGAGCGGGCCGCTGGTGGTGGCCCGCGACATCGCGCACGCCAAGATCGCCGAGCTGCTGGACGCCGGCCAGCCGATGCCGTCGTACCTGAAGGACATGGCGGTGTACTACGCCGGCCCGGCCAAGACCCCCGCCGGGATGGCGTCGGGCTCCTTCGGGCCGACCACCGCCGGCCGGATGGACTCCTACGTCGACCGGTTCCAGGCCGCTGGCGGGTCGCTCGTCATGCTCGCCAAGGGAAACCGCTCGAGGCAGGTCACCGACGCCTGCGCCAAGCACGGCGGCTTCTACCTCGGCTCGATCGGCGGCCCGGCCGCCCGGCTGGCGCAGGACTGCATCAAGAAGGTCGAGGTGCTCGAGTACCCCGAGCTCGGGATGGAGGCGATCTGGCGGATCGAGGTGGAGGACTTCCCGGCGTTCGTGGTGGTCGACGACAAGGGCAACGACTTCTTCACCTCCCCCGCTGAGGCCGACGCCGGCCCGACCCCGGTCACGATCGGCCGCGGCCCCGCCTGACCCCCGCCGTTCCCTTGCGTCATCCCTGCCCCTCTCCCTTGCGTCATCGAAACTGCTCCGGGCGCTGCGCGCGGCCGTGATGACGCAAGCGGGGCGCTGGCCGCTGCGTCATCAGATCTGGCCCGGCACCGGGCGCTGCGGTGATGACGTCAGGCGGCGGCGGGAGCCCAGCCGCGGGAGCGGAACAGCGCCTCCAGCGCGTCGAGCACCCGGCGCTGGTCGACCCGCCAGGCCAGCAGCGGGATGCGTACGACGCTTCGCCCCTCGGTGACCAGCCCGATGTCGCGCACCAGATCGGCGAGCCGGGCCCAGGGCAGGTCGTGCTGCTCGCCGTCCACCTCGAGGCAGAGCCCGTAGTCGGGGAAGTCGGCGTCCAGGTACTGCGTGCCGGAGGGCCGGCGCCGGATCGCCTGCCGGGCGGGCTCCGGCAGGCCCCGGCTGCGCATGGCCAGGGCCACGTCCAGCTCGCCGAGGCTCCGGACTCCGTCGGACAGGTCGGCGACGGTGGCCAGCAGGGTCGTCCGCCACCGGTGCCGGCGCACCGAGGCCAGGGCGTCGGCCAGGTGCGCCGGCAGGCACAGACCCTGCTGGACCACCACGGTCAGCACGAACGCCGCCTGCCGCGCGGTGACCGACCAGAGCGCCGCCTGCACCGCCGAGACCGCCGGCACCGTCCGCCGCAGCCCCGCCGCCGTGACGTCCTGCTCGCGGAAGCGGCGGCTCTCGTGCCGCACCACGCCC
>JAOPVD010000352.1 GCA_025966295.1 Frankiales bacterium
GGTCGTCGGCCCGAACGTCGCCGTGGCGGTCGGCCCGACCGGCCGCCGGCTGGGCGCCGGCGCGGCGTTGGGGACCAGCCCGGCGGCCCGGGCCACCCGGTCGGCCTTGATCGTGCGCAGGATCTCCTGCGAGCGGGCGAAGACCTTCGCCGGCAGGGTGCCGCCGAAGACCTGCGAGACGCCGTGGACGCCCTTCATGCCGCCGCACGGCCCGTCGATGCGCAGGCCCTTGCCGAGCGTGCAGCCGCTGTACTCATAGCCCATCCAGGTCGCGACGCACAGGTGCTGGTCGGGGATGCAGGCGGTGAACCAGGCGTCGGTGGAGCCGTTGGTGGTGCCGGTCTTGCCGAACACCGGGAACGGCTGGCGGCCGGCGGTGCCGGTGCCGGACTGCACGACGTCGGTGAGGGCCTCCACCACCTTGGCGGCGACGCCGGGGCTCACCACCTGGCTGCGGCCGCTGACCGGGCTGCGCGACAGCACCTGCCCCGGGTCGGTGCCGGACGCGCCGGTCCGGATCTCGGTGAACGAGCGCGGGCTCACGTGCACGCCCTTGTTCGCGAAGGTCCCGTACGAAACCGCGAGCGACAGCGGCGTCACCTCCACCGAGCCGCCGATGCCGAACGACAGCGGGCCCGGCCTGATGGAGCCGACCAGCCCGGCGCGCTTGGCCAGCGCCGCCACCTTGGCGCGGCCCACCTCCTTGGCGAGCGGCAGGTAGACGGTGTTGACCGAGTCGGCCATGGCCCGGCGCAGCGTGAACCGGCCGGCCTCGCGCTTGTCGGAGTTGCAGAACCGGTACGGGTTGGGCGTGCCGCCCGGGTTGGGCAGGGTCAGGCAGTTCGGGGCGTACCGCGAGGTCTCCAGCGTCTGCCCCTGCTGGAGCGCCACCGCGAGCGTGAACGGCTTGATCGTGGAGCCGCTCTGCCGCTGGGCGTTGGTCGCGAGGTTGAAGCCCAGCTTCTGCTCGTAGCCGGTGACGGCCTTGCGCACCACCTTGCCGGCGGCGTTCCTGACGGCGGGGGCGCGGCGCAGCGTCGCCATCGCCTTCACGTCGCCGCTGCGGTAGTCCACCGCGACGATGGCCGCCTGCGGGTCGTCGGCGTCGGGCAGCACCTCCCGGAGCGCCTGCGCGAAGGCCTGCTGCAGGTCCAGGTCCAGGGTGGTGCGGACCCGCAGCCCGCCGCGGAAGAAGACGTCCTCGACGAACGCCGGGTCGGCGAAGACCTTGGCCTTGACGTAGTCGGCGAACTCCGGCGCGGGGTTCGGCGGCGCCGGCGGGGAGATGCGCAGCGGCGTCACGTCGAGCTGGTACGCGTCGCTGACCTGCTGGGGGCTGGCGTAGCCGCCCACGACCATCCGGTTCAGCGTGTACTGCTGGCGGACCCGGGCGGTGGCGAAGTCCTTGACCGGGTTCCACACCGACGGCGCCGGCGCGATCCCGGCGAGCATCGAGGCCCGGGCCAGCGCCAGCTCCGGGTCGGGGGTGCGGTTGGCGCTGCCGCGGATCAGCCCGAGGTCCTTGACCGGCACCCCGAAGTAGTACTTCGACGCGGCCTGGACGCCGTACAGGCCGTTGCCCAGGTAGAGCGCGTTGAGGTAGTCGGTGAGGATCTCCTCCTTGCTCAGCTTCTGCTCGAGCCGGACGGCGAGCGCCGCCTCGCGGATCTTGCGCAGCGCGGTGCGCTCGTTGCCGACGTAGGCGTTCTTCACGTACTGCTGGGTGAGCGTCGAGCCGCCCTGGGTGTTGCCGCCGGTGAGGTCGCGGAACGCCGCCCGGATCGTCGCGAGCGGGTCCACCCCGCGGTGCTTGAGGAAGCGCTCGTCCTCGGCGCTGATGATGGCGTCCCGCATCACCTGCGGGATGTCGGCCGACTTCACCAGCTCGCGCCGCTCCGGCGGCAGGATGGTGGCGAACTGCCGGCCGTCGGCCGCCAGCAGCAGCGCGGCGGTGGGCGGCGGCGCCACCGCGAAGTCGATGGGGGCGGCCAGCAACCCGCCCACGAAGGTCCCGGACCCGACGAGCAGCGCCAGCACGCCGACGAGCAGCACCCGGGCCACCACCCGGCTCCGGCGCCGCCGGCGCCGCACCGGCCGGCGGCCGGCGGCCGCGCGGGGGGCCTGTCCACGCGTTGGGACTGGACCGGACGCCACCATGGGGGGCAGGGTACGTCGACAAGGCGGCCTACGGACGGGCCGCCGGCTGGGGGGCACGGTGGAACAGCAGGAGGTGCGCGTGCTCGTCGTGGACGACACGGAGCACATCCGCGCGGTACTGGCGGACATGCTGACGCTCGACGGCTTCGACGTGGTCGGGACCGCCGCCGACGGCGAGCAGGCGCTGGTGCTGGCCGAGCAGACCGACCCGCACGTGGTGGTCATGGACCTGCGGATGCCCGGCATCGACGGGCTGGAGACCACCCGCCGGATGAAGGCCGCCCGGCCCGGCCAGCAGGTGGTGCTCTACACCGCCTACCTCGACGCGGAGGTGGAGCGCCAGGCCCGCGAGGCGGGCGCGGCACTGTGCCTGAGCAAGGTGGAGGGGCTGCCGCGCCTCGAGCGCGAGCTGATCCGGCTGACGCTGACGCTCGCCCGACCGTCAGGTTCGCCCGGCTGACGCCCTCATGGGGGGCGATGCGCGTGCCGATGAGGATCTGTCCGGTTCGGCATCGGAAGGGCCGCGTTCCCGTTACGATGGTCGACACCTCACGCCGGCGGGCCCGCCGGCGCTGGAACGGAGCTCCATGCACGTGACGGTGCTGTGCCCCGCGGCCGTGGCTGATGCCACGCCTGCCGCAGAACAGGCACGCCCGTGAGCCGGCCGGTCCCGCACACCGCCCACGGCCTCACCGCGCTGCGCGCTGCCGTCGCCGAGGCCCGCCAGGATGAGCTCCGGCGCAGCATCCGCGCGGCCCTCACCAGCCGCGACCTGCTCGACGGCGGCCCGTTACCGCCGTTCGCGGTGGCCTCGACGGCCCGGGTGGGCGCGGCCGGCGGCCAGGGTGCGGCGCTGCCGGCTCCCGCCGTACCGGATCACGACGCGGTCGAGCACGCGGCGCCCGAGGGGGAGACCGCGATCGCGATCGGCCTCGTGCAGCGCGCCCAGGCGGGCGACGCCGAGGCGTTCGGGGAGCTCTACGACCGGTACGTCGACCAGGTCTACCGCTACATCGCCTACCGGGTGGCCACCTCGCAGCTGGCCGAGGACCTCACCAGCGAGACCTTCCTGCGGGCCCTGCGCCGCATCGGGTCCTTCACCTGGCAGGGCCGGGACGTGGGCGCCTGGTTCGTGAC
>JAOPVD010000104.1 GCA_025966295.1 Frankiales bacterium
GCGATGCCGCCGCCCGTGATGGGCAAGGACGTGCCGCTGTCGGGCATCTTCGACCCCAGCCACAAGCGGTACGGCGAGGCCGGTGAGTTCCGGGCGCTGTACGACTCCGACCCCGACGCCAAGGCCGTGGTCGACACCGCCCTCGGGCTCGAGGGCCTCAAGCGCCAGTGGGGCGTGCATGCCGCCGGCGTGATCCTGTGCCGCGAGCCGCTGCTCGACGTCATCCCGATCCACCGCCGCGACGCCGACGGCGCGATCATCACGCAGTTCGACATGGGCGCCTGCGAGACGCTCGGGCTGCTGAAGATGGACTTCCTCGGCCTGCGCAACCTCACGGTGCTGGACGACTGCCTCAAGCACATCGCGGTCAACCGCGGCGAGACGGTGGTGCTCGAGGAGCTCGACGTCATGGTCCCCGACGGACCGACGTACGAGCTGCTGTCGCGGGGCGACACCCTCGGGGTCTTCCAGCTCGACGGCGGGCCGATGCGGGCGCTGCTGCGCTCGATGCAGCCGGACAGCTTCGAGACCATCTCCGCCGTGCTGGCGCTGTACCGGCCGGGACCGATGGGCGCCAACGCGCACAACGACTACGCCGACCGCAAGACCGGCCGCAAGCCCATCGTGGCGATCCATCCGGAGCTGGAAGAGCCGCTGAAGGACATCCTGGGCGACACCTTCGGGTTGATCGTCTACCAGGAGCAGGTCATGGCGATCGCCCAGCACCTGGCCGGCTACACCCTCGGGGCCGCCGACCTGCTGCGCCGCGCGATGGGCAAGAAGAAGAAGGAGATCCTCGACAAGGAGTACGTGCCGTTCCGCGACGGCATGTTGGCCAACGGGTACTCCGACCAGGCCATCAAGACGCTGTGGGACATCCTCGTCCCGTTCTCCGACTACGCCTTCAACCGGGCGCACACCGCCGGTTACGGGCTGGTGTCGTTCTGGACCGCCTACCTCAAGGCCAACTACCCGGCCGAGTACATGGCGGCGCTGCTCACCTCGGTCAAGGACGACAAGGACAAGAGCGCCCTGTACCTGGCCGAGTGCCGGCGGATGGGCATCAAGGTGCTGCCGCCGGACGTCAACGACTCCGACTCCGACTTCACCCCGCGCGGCACCGACATCCGGTTCGGCCTGTCGGCCATCCGTAACGTCGGCACCAACGTGGTCGCGTCGATCGTCGCGACCCGCACCACCAAGGGCCGCTTCCTGGACTTCCCGGACTACCTCAAGAAGGTCGAGGCGGTCGCGGTCAACAAAAAGACCGTCGAGTCGCTCATCAAGGCCGGGGCCTTCGACTCCCTCGGCCACACCCGCAAGGGGCTGCACCAGGTGCACGTCGAGGCGATCGACGCCTGCCTGGACACCAAGCGGGCCGAGGCCATCGGGCAGTACGACCTGTTCGGCGGCGACGACGCCCCAGCCGACATCGGCGGCGGCCTGTTCGACGTGCGGATCCCGGTGGGGGAGTGGGAGAAGGCCGTCCTGCTCGCCTACGAGCGGGAGATGCTCGGGCTGTACGTCTCCGACCACCCGCTGTTCGGCGTCGAGCACGTCATCGCCGCGGCCGTCGACTGCCCCGTGTCGGCGCTGGTCGACAAGGACGACGGCGCCTCCGTGGTGGTCGGGGGCATCCTGTCGAGCGTCACCCGCAAGGTCACCAAGCAGGGCAACGCCTGGGCGGTGGTGCAGCTCGAGGACCTCGAGGGCGCCGTGGAGGTGATGTTCTTCCCGGCCACCTACCAGTCGGCGGCCGTGCACCTGGTCGAGGACGCCGTGGTGCTCGTCCGCGGCCGGGTCGACAAGCGCGACGAGACCCCGAAGCTCATCGCCAGCGACATCACCGTGCCGGACCTGTCGATCGGCCCGCGCGGCCCCGTCACGGTGTCGATGCCGACCCCGAAGTGCACGCCGCCGGTGGTGGAGCGCCTCAAGGAGGTGCTCGCCGCGCACCCGGGCACCACCGAGGTGCACCTGCAGCTCGTCAACGGCACCAAGACGACCGTGGTGCGCCTCGACGACCGGCTGCGCGTGACCGCGACCGCCTCGTTCTTCGCCGACCTCAAGGCGCTGCTCGGCCCCGGCTGCCTCCCCCTCGGCGGTTAGCAGGTTCTGCGGGCGGGCGGACGCGCCTAGGCTGTGCGGCGTGGATCCGATCAAGCTGTGTGCCGGGACCCTGCTGGTGGAGCACCCCGACGAGGTGCTGCTCGACTACGTGGACATCCGCAACGGCTACGCCTACCCCGCCTACGACCGGCTGGTGACCAACGGCTCGCCGGAGCTCGTCGACGGCGACCTGCTCGCGCCCGCGCTCATGGGCGTGCACATCGACGCCGGCCGGTTCAGCCTGCTGCGGGAGATGCTGCCCGCCCTCGACGCGGTGGCCGAGCTGCCCGAGGTCAGCCTCGAGGAGGCCGACGACGACCACGTCATGTGCGTCGCGGGCCTGTTCGGGATCCTCGACGAGCCCCGGTACGCCGGTCGCGGGGTGCGCGGCACGATCGTCAGCAAGGTCCTGCACCGCAAGCGCCCCGACCTGGTGCCGATCTACGACAGCCGGATCTTCGAGGCCTACACCGCGCCGGGCGTGCTGCCGCGCACCCTGGACCGGTCCTGGCAGGAGTTCATGCGGCTGCTCTGCACCCAGATGCGCGAGGACCTGCAGACCGAGAAGGCTGCCTTCGAGGCGCTGCAGCTGGCGGCCGAGGAGGCCGGCGCGCCGATCACCAAGCTGCGCATCCTGGACATCCTCGTCTGGCGGGCCACGGACACCTGGCAGTAGGTCAGCTGGTGGCGGTGCGGGCCAGCAGCGCCCTGGCCAGCCCGACCGCCACCGCCGGGTCGGCCTTCGGCGCGGCCTGGTAGGCCAGCGACCAGGTCGTGGTGCCGCGCTTGAAGCGCAGCAGCAGCAGCTCGCTGGCCACCTTGCCGGGGATCGCCTGGACCCGCGCCGAGGACGCCTCGCCGAGCTTCTCCACCGTGACCGCCCTGCCCTGGACGGACCGCTGGTCGTCGCCGAAGTCGGCGGTCGCGCCGGCCGGGGTCGCGAAGGTGGAGGCGACGACCGACAGCACCTGGCCGGTGGACGGGTTGGCGTACTGCCCGACGTAGGCCTTCACGAAGCCGTGCGCCCGCAGCCTGGCGGCGGCGGCCGTCGCCGCCGCGCCGGAGCCCGAGTAGCCGGCCACGACCGCGAGGTCGCGCGGCCCGGAGCCGGTGACGACCGGCACCATCCCGGCCAGCACCTCGGCGGGCCTGGGGACCAGGTCGGCGAGGGGGTCCGAGGGCAAGGTGACGCCCGGGACCGGCGCCGAGGCGGCCGCGTCGGTGCTGCTGGGGGGCGCCGACTCGCTGCCCGAGCAGCCGGCCAGCAGCAGGGTGGCGACCAGGAGCACGGCCAGCCGGCGAGGGGTCACGACGCGCAGGGTAGTGCTGGCCGACGGAGGCCGGGTGCGCGACGCGTACCGTGGTGGGGTTCGCACGACCTCAACAAGAGATGGAGCGCCCACGGTGACGGTGACGGCTGCCGCGCCGCAGCGCACGGTCGCGGTGTCCGTCGACGGGTTGGTCCGGCACCACCGCGGCGGCGTCCTCGCCACCGACCGGGTGTCGCTCGAGGTGCCGGCCGGCGAGGTCTTCGGGCTGCTCGGGCCCAACGGCGCGGGCAAGACCACGCTGGTGCGCCAGCTGGTCGGGGTGCTCCGTCCCGAGGCCGGGCGGGTGACGCTGCTCGGCACCGACGTCACCGCGGACGCCCGCGCCGCCAGCCGGGTCCTCGCCTACCTCGCGCAGTCCGAGCCGGCCCTGGACGAGCTCCCGGTCGGGCTGGCGGTGGAGACCGCCGGCCGGCTGCGCGGCCTGCCCAAGCGGCAGGCGCGGGCGGCG
>JAOPVD010000120.1 GCA_025966295.1 Frankiales bacterium
TGCCGCTGCGGCCGGTGGCGCCCGGTGCCAGCCCCACCAGCTCGCCGTGCCCGGCCGGCGTCCCGCGGGGCCCGGTGCCCACCGCCACCCCCCGCCCGACGACTCCCGTGGCCCCCGTCGTCACGCCGTCGCCGACGCCCTCGAGATGACGGCCCAGCGCGTCCTGCTGGGCGCCGTCACCATCGTGACGGCGCTGCTCCTGCAGGTCACCGTCATCTCGCGGCTGCCCCTGCCCGGGGCCGCTCCCGACCTGCTGCTCGTGCTGGTCGTGGCCTTCGCCCTGGCCGAGGGGCCGATGGCCGGGATGGTCACCGGCTTCGCGGCCGGCCTGCTCGCCGACGCGCTCTCGGTCCACGAGATGGGGCGGCTGGCGCTCGCCTACGCCCTCGCCGGCTACCTGACCGGGCTGCTCCACGACGACACCGAGCGCTCCACGCTGCAGCCGTTCGGGGCGGTGCTGCTGGGCGCGCTGGTGTCGCTGGGCGCCTTCTCGATGGAGGGCGTCCTGCTCGGCGACCCCCGCGTCACGCTGTTCCCGGTGCTGCGGGCCGCGGTCAGCTCGGTCCCCTACGATGTCGTCCTGACGCCCTTCGTCGTCCCCTTGGTGGCCGCGCTCGTGCGACGGCTCGACGTCGACCCGCTGCACCGCCTGTGATGCCAGCTGTGAGGACCCACTCGTGAGCGACCGCTCCCGGCTCCGGATCGTCGTGCTGCGGGTCATCGTGGTCGCGATCCTGAGCACCCTGCTCGGGCGGCTCGCCTACCTGCAGGTGGCCGAGGGAGCGACGTACCGCAAGGCCGCGGCCGACAACCGGATCCGGGCCGTCATCACCCCGGCGGCCCGCGGCCAGGTGCTGGACGACCGCGGTGTCGCGCTGGTCCGGAACCGCACCGCCCTGGTCGTCTCGGTCACCCGCTCGATCCTGCGCAGCGAGCCGGACAGGGGCGCCGACGTGCTGGCCCGGCTGTCCAAGGTGGTCGGCGTCCCGGCGGAGCAGATCGCGCTGGCCATCACGCCGTGCGGCGAGAAGCTCAAGAACGGCGACATCGCCAGCCGCAAGACCGGCTGCTGGAACGGCTCGCCGCTGCAGCCGGTGCCCATCAAGTCCTACTCGTCCGACCACCCGGCCGAGGTCCGCCGGGTGCTCGCCATCGAGGAGCACGCCGAGGACTTCCCGGGCGTGCAGGCCCGCTACGCCGCCGTCCGCGAGTACCCGCACGGCTCGCTGGGCTCGCACGTGCTCGGCTACCTCGGCCCGCTGTCCGAGGAGGAGGTGGCGAAGGCGGCGTACAAGGACCGGCCGTCCGGCTCCCTCATCGGCCGGGCCGGCGTCGAGAGCGTGTACGACGAGCAGCTGCGCGGGGTCGACGGGGTGCAGCGCCTGGTCGTCGACAAGGACGGCACGGTGACCGGCACGCAGGGCACCGTCGAGGCCCGGGCCGGCGACAACCTGGTGCTGTCGATCGACTCCGGCATCCAGCAGGTCGCCGAGGTGGCGCTGGCGAAGGGGATCGCGGCCGCCCGCGCGCGCTACGACCGGCTGCGCGGCAAGAACTTCACCGCGAACAAGGGCACCGCCATCGTCGTGGAGGTCGGCACCGGCCGGATCGTGGCCATGGCCAGCAACCCGACCTACGACCCCACGGTGTTCGTCGGCGGCATCTCCACCCAGGAGTACCGCACCCTGTCCAACGACCCGGGACAGCCGCTGCTGAGCAACGCCACCCAGGGCATGTACTCGCCGGGCTCCACCTTCAAGGTGGTGTCGACCGCCGCCGCCGTGGAGGCCGGCAACCCGCTGCTCGGGAGCTACCCCTGCCCGCCGTCGTTCAAGGTCGGGAACCGGGCGTTCCGGAACTTCGAGGGCGAGTACTTCGGGACTATCAACTTCCGGACCACGCTCGTGAAGTCGTGCGACACCGTCTACTACAAGCTGGCCTACGAGCAGTGGCTGGCCGACGGCGGCGTGAAGAACAGCAGCCGGGCCCGGGAGGTCTTCCCCAACGAGGCCCGGTCGTGGGGCTTCGGGACCAAGACCGGCATCGACCTGCCCGACGAGCGCAGCGGCCTCATCACGGACCGCGGCTACAAGCAGCGCCTCTGGGACCAGACCAAGCAGGTCAAGTGCGCGCGCGCCAGGAACGGCTACCCGGAGGTGGCGAAGACCGATCCGACGCGGGCGGCCTACCTGCACCTGCTGGCGAAGGAGTTCTGCACCGACGGCTACCGCTACAACGCCGGTGACGCGGCGCTGTTCGCGATCGGCCAGGGCGACGTGCTGGTGACCCCGCTCCAGCTGGCGATGGCCTACAGCGCGCTCGCCAACGGCGGCACCCTCTACGAGCCCCGGCTGGCCAAGGGCTTCCTGTCCGCCGACGGCTCGACGTACAGCGCGCTGGCCCCGGTGAAGAAGGGCAAGCTGGCATCGACGCCGGCCGTGCTGGCCTACATGCGCGACGCGCTGCGCGGCGTGCCGCAGCCGGGCGGCACCGCCCAGACCGCGTTCGCCGGCTTCCCGTTCGGGCAGGTCCCGATCGCCGGCAAGACCGGCACCGCCGACGTGCAGGGCAAGGCGCCGATCTCGTGGTTCGCCTCGTTCGCGCCGGCCACCGCGCCGAAGTACGCGGTGGTGGTGATGGTCCCCGAGGCCGGTACCGGCGGCACCACCGCGGCGCCGATCGCCCGCGAGATCTACGACGCGATGTACGGCTTCGGCGGCAAGAAGGCACTGCTCGGTCCGGGTGGCGTGCTGCCGTCCGGGCTGCCGGTGGTCCGTCCGGACGGCACCATCGCGCCGCCCGGCACCAAGGTCCCGAAGCCGGCGCAGCGGCTGCTGCCGACGCCGGCAACCTCGACCCGTGCGCTCGGTGGCCCGCTGCCGTGGGCGGAGGCGGTCCGGCGCCGGTCCGGCGGTCCGACGTGACGGACTGGAGCACGCCGCGCGTCTCGCCGGTGCCGCTGCGGCCGCGCGAGGTGTCGCTGCGCGAGCGGGCCCTGGACCGGACCTCGCCGCTGCGCCAGCTCGACTGGGTGCTCCTGCTGGCGGTGTCGGTCCTGGTCGCCGTCGGCGGCCTGCTGATCTGGTCGGCCACCCGCGAGAAGGAGATCGCCCTGGGCCTCGACCCGCAGGCGTTCCTCAAAAAGCACATCATCAACGCCGTCATCGGCCTCGCGCTCGGCTGCGCGGCGGCCCTGATCGACTACCGGTCGCTGCGGGCCTACGCGCCGATCGTCTACGGCGCCTCCTGCCTGGGCCTGCTGGCGGTGCTGTCGCCGCTCGGCTCGACCATCAACGGCGCGCACTCCTGGATCGTGCTGCCTGCCGGCTTCCAGATCCAGCCGTCGGAGTTCGCCAAGCTGGCCATCGTCGTGGGCATGGCCATGCTGCTCGGCGAGAAGCGGGACGGCGAGAGCGGCCCGCGGGACGGCGACGTCCTCACCGCGCTGGCGCTGTGCGCGCTGCCGATGGGCCTGATCATGCTGCAGCCCGACTTCGGCACCACGATGGTCTTCATCTTCGTGATCCTGGGCGTGCTCGCGGTCGCCGGCGCACCGGCCCGCTGGGTCGTCGGCCTGCTGGTCGCCGGGGTGCTCGTCGGCGGCTTCGTCGCGCCGCACGTGCTCAAGGACTACCAGCTCGACCGCTTCCGGGTGGTGGCCAACCCGACGATCGACCCGAGCGGCGTCGGCTACAACACCACCCAGGCCCGGGTCGCCATCGGCGCCGGTGGGCTGTGGGGCAAGGGGCTGTTCCAGGGCTCCCAGACCCAGGGCCGGTTCATCCCCGAGCAGCAGACCGACTTCGTGTTCACGGTGGCGGGGGAGGAGCTCGGCCTGGTCGGCGCCGGCGGCATCATCCTGGTCCTCGGGCTGGTGCTGTGGCGAGGGCTGCGGATCGCCTCCCAGGCCACCGACCCGTTCGGGCGGTTGGTGGCCGCCGGGGTCGTGTCGTGGTTCGCGTTCCAGAGCTTCGTCAACATCGGGATGACGCTCGGCATCATGCCGGTGACCGGGCTGCCGCTCCCGTTCGTCAGCTACGGCGGGTCGGCGATGTTCGCCAACCTGATGGCCATCGGGCTGCTCCAGAACGTGCACATGACCGGCCGCGAGCTCTAGCCCTTGCCGGCCGCCGCCGCCGGGCCGACATACCCTGGAGGCATGCCTGTCGAGAGCCTGTTCCCCCGGCTGGAGAAGCTGCTGCCGCAGATCAGCAAGCCGATCCAGTACGTCGGCGGTGAGCTGAACTCCCAGGTCAAGGACTGGGACGAGGCCGAGGTCCGCTGGTGCCTGATGTACCCGGATGCCTACGAGGTCGGGCTGCCGAACCAGGGCGTCATGATCTTGTACGAGGTGCTCAACGAGCAGCCGGGCGTGCTGGCCGAGCGGACCTACAGCGTCTGGCCCGACCTGGCGAAGCTGATGCGCGAGAACGGCGTCCCGGCGTTCAGCATCGACGCGCACCGGCCGGTGAAGGCCTTCGACGTGCTGGGCATCAGCTTCTCCACCGAGCTCGGCTACACCAACATGCTCGAGGCGCTCGACCTGGCCGGCATCCCGCTGCACGCCAAGGACCGCACCGAGGACGACCCGATCGTGCTCGCCGGCGGGCACGCGGCGTTCAACCCGGAGCCGATCGCGGCGTTCATCGACGCGGCGGTGCTCGGCGACGGCGAGCAGGCCGTGCTGGAGATGACCGAGATCCTCAAGCAGGCCAAGCGGGACGGCGCCGACCGCGCCGAGACACTGCTGCGGCTGGCGAAGACCGGCGGCGTCTACGTGCCGCGGTTCTACGACGTCGAGTACCTCGAGGACGGCCGCATCGGCCGGGTCGTGCCGAACCACCCGGACGTGCCGTGGCGGGTCAGCAAGCGCACCGTGATGGACCTCGACGAGTGGCCCTACCCGAAGCAGCCGCTGGTGCCGCTGGCCGAGACCGTGCACGAGCGGATGAGCGTGGAGATCTTCCGCGGCTGCACCCGTGGCTGCCGGTTCTGCCAGGCCGGGATGATCACCCGGCCGGTCCGGGAGCGGTCGATCACCGGCATCGGCGAGATGGTCAAGGCCGGCCTCGAGGCGACCGGCTACGAGGAGGTCGGCCTCCTGAGCCTGAGCAGCGCCGACCACTCCGAGATCGGTGAGATCGCGAAGGGGCTGGCCGACCGGTACGAGGGCACCCAGACCTCGCTGTCGCTGCCGAGCACCCGGGTCGACGCGTTCAACATCGACCTGGCCCAGGAGCTGTCCCGCAACGGCCGGCGCTCCGGGCTGACGTTCGCCCCCGAGGGCGGCTCCGAGCGGCTGCGCAAGGTCATCAACAAGATGGTGACCAAGGAGGACCTGGTCGCCACCGTCACGGCTGCCTACGGCGCCGGCTGGCGGCAGGTGAAGCTCTACTTCATGGTCGGCCTCCCGACCGAGACCGACGAGGACGTCCTCGAGATCGCCGACATGGCCCGCGAGGTCATCCGCGCCGGCCGGCAGGCCACCGGCACCCGCGACGTGAAGTGCACGGTGTCGATCGGCGGCTTCGTGCCCAAGCCGCACACGCCGTTCCAGTGGGTCGGCCAGGCCGATCCCGACACCATCGACCGCCGCCTGAAGCTGCTGCGCGACGCCATCCGCGACGACAAGAGCACCGCCAAGTCGATCGGCTACCGCTACCACGACGGCAAGCCGGGCCAGGTCGAGGGCCTGCTCAGCCGCGGCGACCGCCGGGTCGGCGCGGTGCTGGAGGAGGTCTGGCGGCAGGGCGGCATCTTCGACGGCTGGAGCGAGCACTTCTCCTACGAGCGCTGGATGACCGCGGCGCAGGCCGTCGGCGTCGACGTCGACAGGTACACCACCCGCGAGCGCGACGAGCTCGAGGTGCTCCCGTGGGACCACCTCGACTCGGGCCTGGACAAAGATTGGCTCTGGTCGGACTGGCAGGAGGCCCTGGCGGAGCAGGACCTCGACGACTGCCGCTGGATCCCGTGCTTCGACTGCGGCGTGTGCCCCCAGATGGGCACCGAGATCCAGGTCGGCCCCACCGGCAAGACGCTGCTCCCGCTGAGCATCGTGTGAGCAGCGTGTGAGCAAGCAGCCCCCTGGCGCACCGCCGCCGCCCCCGGTCCAGCGGATCCGGCTCCGGTACACCAAGCGCGGCCGGCTCCGGTTCACCAGCCACCGCGACATCGCCCGCGTCTTCGAGCGCGCGCTGCGCCGGGCGCAGGTGCCGATGGCGTTCAGCGCCGGCTTCTCCCCGCACCCCAAGATCAGCTGGGTGGGGGCGGCTGCGACCGGGGTGGCGAGCGAGGCCGAGTACGTCGAGATCGCCCTCGCCGTGGTCTGCGACCCGGAGCAGGTCCGGCAGGCCCTGGACGCCAGCCTGCCCGCCGGGATCGACCTGGTGGAGGCGGTGGTGGCCGAGCCCGGCACCTCGCTGCCGGACCGGGTGCAGGCCAGCAGCTGGCTGATCGGGCTGCCGCAGGTGCCGCTTCAGGACCTCGAGCAGGCGGTCGTGAAGTTCCTCGCCGCCACCGTCATCGAGGTCGAGCGCATGACCAAGAACGGCCGCCGGGTCTTCGACACCCGCAGCGCCGTCGTGTCGATGCGCGCAACGCAGGGTGACGACTGTGCGATACTTCGAGTGGTCGTGCAGCACGTGACGCCTGCAGTACGACCCGACGACGTCCTCACTGGACTCCGTTCGGTGAGCGACCTCGCGACACCCGTGCCGCCCGCGGCTACCCGTCTCGCGCAGGGCCCGCTCACTCCGGAGGGTGAGGTCGCCGACCCGCTCGCACCCGATCGTGTTGCCGCCGGACACCCCGGCGCGACCGCCGGGGCAACGCGACAGGTCAGCGAAGTCGCCGGTGTTCAGCCTCCTGGCTGAGCGCACCTTCAGACTTCAGCCCGCGCCATCAGGTGCGGGTACGACCTCACTGGTCGCCCGCGGCAGCGTCACGCGGCGATCGGACCGGAGCCCCGTGCTCGACGACGAGTCGACCGACACCCCCACCACCACCTCCTCCGTCACGGAAGAGACCCCCAAGAAGGCACCGCGCCGGCGGGCCACCAAGGCCGCCGCCGCACCCGCGCCGGAGACCGCCGCGCCGGCCGCTGCCAGCGAGCCCGGTACGGCGGAGCCGGTCGCCGAGCCGACCGAGAAGCCCAAGAAGGCCGCCAAGAAGGCGCCCGCCAAGAAGGCGGCGCCGCGCAAGAGGGCCGCCCCCAAGGCGGCGGTGGCGCCCGCCGACGAGGCGGTGGCCGCCGCGCTCGCCGCGCCCGCCGAGCCGGTCGTGGCGGCGGTCGAGGACGACGAGGTGGTCGCCG
>JAOPVD010000353.1 GCA_025966295.1 Frankiales bacterium
CCGGCTGCGCGGGCTGGTCGTGGAGCGTCCGGCGCTCGAGGACCTGTTCGTCTCGCTCACCGGCGAGGGCTTCGATGTCCTCCGCTGAGGTGGCGCTGGTCGCGCCGCGGCGGCGCTACCGGGGGGCGTTCCGCCGGCTCTACCTCGGTGAGCTGCGGCTGGTGCTCGGGCGCCGCCGCAACCTCGCGCTGCTCGTGGTGCTGAGCGGCGTACCGCTGCTGATCGGGATCGCCGTCCGGGCGTCGGCGCCGCGGGCCGGCGAGGGCCCGCCGTTCCTCGCGCAGATCACCGGCAACGGGCTGTTCCTGGTCTTCACCGCCCTCACGGTCTGCCTGCCGCTGTTCCTGCCGCTGGTGGTCGGGGTCGCCTCGGGCGACAGCATCGCGGGGGAGGCCGGCTCGGGGACGCTGCGCTACCTGCTCACCCTGCCGGTCACCCGGGGGCGACTGCTCGCGGTCAAGACCCTCGGGGTGCTGACGTTCACCGCCGTCGCGGTGCTGTCGGTCACCGTGGTCGGGCTGGTGACGGGGGCGGTGCTGTTCGGGCTCGGCGACGTGACGCTGCTGTCCGGCGACACCGTCAGCCTCGGCGCGGGCCTGGCGCGCACCTTCGGGGTCGCGGGGTACGTCACCGTGGCCCTGGCCGCGCTGGCCGCCGGCGGCATCTTCGTCTCCACCCTGACCGAGAACGCCATCGCGGCGATGGCCACCACCGTCGGGCTGGCGGTGCTGTCGCTGGTGCTGGACGCGGTGCCGCAGCTCAGCGGCATCCACGGCGCGCTGCTGACCCACCACTGGCTCGGCTTCGGTGAGCTGCTGCGCTCCACGGTCGACACTGGCGCCCTGGTGCGGTGGAGCCTGCTGCACCTGACCTACGTCGCCGTGTTCCTCAGCCTGGCCTACGCCCGCCTGCAGACCAAGGACGTCACGAGCTAGCCGCGTCCGGCCGGCTCGACGTGCACGACCTTGCAGCGGCTCAGCTCGTCGAGCAGCTCCGGCCCGTAGCCGAAGCCCTGACCGCTGCCGCGCCCCGGGTGCGCGGCGCCACCGGGGGCGCCGCCGAACGCCGCGTTGACCTTCACGGTGCCGACCGGCAGCTCCCGGATCGCCTGCTGCACATGGCCGAGGTCCTCGGTCAGCACCACCGCCGCCAGCCCGTACGACGACCTGGCCGCCGCGCGCAGCGCCTCGTCGAACGAGGTCACGACCTGCACCGCCGCGACCGGGCCGAAGGTCTCCTCCCGCATCACCCGCATCGCCGCGGTGCAGCCGGTCAGCACGGTCGGCGGGTAGAACGCCCCCGGCCCGGCCGGGGTCGCACCGCCCGTGAGCACCGACGCACCGGCGCTCACGGCGTCGGCCACGTGTCCCTCGACGACAGCCCGCTGCCTGCCGTCGACGAGCGGGCCCATCGTGGTGCGTGGGTCGTCCCAGGGTCCCGTCACGCGCGACTCGGCCTCGGCCAGCAGCGCGGCCAACAACGGTGCCGCGACCTGCTCGTGTACGTAGACCCGCTCCACCGACACACAGACCTGGCCGGCGTTGGCGAACGCCCCGACCGCCACCTGCTGCGCCGCCCAGACCGGGTCGACACCGGCGTCCACCAGGCAGGCGTCCTTGCCGCCGCCCTCCAGCACCGCCTTCGCGCCGGTGGCCGCGCAGGCCTGCGCGACCGCCCGGCCGGTCGCGCTGGAGCCGACGTGCAGCACCACGTCGACGTCGGGGTGGCCGGCCAGCTCGGCGCCCACCTGGCCGGCGCCGTGCAGCACCTGCAGCACGTCCGGCGGCAGGTGCGAGGCCAGCAGGTCGCCGATCAGGTCGCCGCTCAGCGGGGTGCGCTCGCTCGGCTTGAGCAGCACGGTGTTGCCGGCCGCCAGCGCCGCGGCCAGGTCCTGCAGCACGATGGCGACGGGGTCGTTCCACGGCGTGAGGACGACCGCGACGCCGCGCGGCTCCCACACCATCAGGTCGGTCGCGCCCCAGGCGCCCTGCAGCGACCGGCCGCGGTGCAGCGGCGCCAGCTCGGCGTAGGTCTCGAGCGCGGCGATCCCGGCGTCCACGCCGCCGCGGCTGTCGGCGAGCGGCTTGCCGCCCTCGCGGCTCTGCAGCTCGGCGAGCTCGTAGGCCCACCGCCGCAGCTGCTGGGCTGCGGCCTTGAGCAGCGCGGCCCGGTCGGCAGGTGAGGTGCGCCGCCAGCCGGGCAGCGCGGCCCGCGCCCTCGCGACCGCGCCGGGCACGTCCTGGGCGACGGGCACCGCGCCGATGACCTGGCCGGTGGCCGGGTCGTGGACGAGCAGCTCCTCACCCGCGAGCGCGGTCACGGCCGTTCCTGTCGCGCGGCACGGGGTAGCGCTGGCGGGTGACCCTTCGCGTCCTGACCTGGCACGTGCACGGCTCCTACCTCCAGTACCTCAGCCACGTCCCGGTGACGTGGGTCCTTCCGATCCGTCCCGAACGCGACCCCGGGTACGTCGGCCGCGGCGCGACCTTCGACTGGCCCGACCACGTGGTGGAGGTCCCGGCGGACAACGTCGGCGACGTGGACCTGGTGCTCACGCAGAGCCGGCGCAACTGGGAGGTCGACCGGCACGACGTGCTCGGGGCGCGCGTCCAGGAGCTGCCCCGGGTGCACCTCGAGCACGATCCGCCGCCGGCCTGGCCGAACGACGCGCGGCACCCGGTGCAGGACCCCGACGCGCTGCTCGTGCACGTGACGCCCTTCAACGCCCTGATGTGGGACCCGGGCGTCACCCCGACCGCGGTGGTGGAGCACGGCGTCGCCGTACCCGATCTGCCGTGGACGGGGGAGCGCGACCGCGGCATCACGGTCGTCAACAACCTGTGGTCGCGCGGTCGGCGGCTCGGACCGGACGTGTTCGAGCAGGTCGCCGCGGCGGTGCCGCTCGACCTGGCCGGCATGCACGGCGAGCGGCACCCGTGCTGGCTCGGCGACGTCCGGCTGCGTGAGCTGCACCGGCTGCTGCCGAGCTACCGCTTCCTGCTCAACCCGATCCGGTACACCTCGCTGGGGCTGGCGGTCTGCGAGGCGCTGGCGCTGGGCCTGCCGGTGCTGGGGCTCGCCACCACCGAGATGGCCACCGCCGTCCGCAACGGCCACAACGGGTACGTCGAGACCGACCCTGCGCGCCTGCTCGAGCACGCGCGCCGACTCCTCGCCGACCGCGACGAGGCGGCCGCGCTGTCGGTCGGTGCCCGGCGGGTCGCCCGCGAGCGGTTCGGCATCGAGCGCTTCGTGGCCGACTGGACGGCGCTGCTGCACGGTCATGCCGGTACCCCCGCGGCGCGCAGCACGTCGGCTGGGGTGAGCGCGAGCAGCCCCGGGTCGGCCTGAGCGGCGGCCTCGTCGCCG
>JAOPVD010000151.1 GCA_025966295.1 Frankiales bacterium
GGGCGTGCGCCGGCAGCCCGGCGACGTCGCGGCCGGCCAGCAGCACCGGTCCCTCGGCCGGCAGCAGCCCGGCCAGCGCCCGCAGCAGCGAGGTCTTGCCGGCGCCGTTCGGCCCGACCACCGCGACCAGCTCGCCGGGCTCGGCCGCGAGCTCCGCCTGCACGTACGGCGTGACGAGGCTGGCCCTCATCGGAGGCGGGCCCGCAGCGCCAGGACCAGCGCGACGCTGACCGCCAGCAGCACCGCCGACAGCGCGTAGGCCGCGGCCGGGTCGTCCTGCAGCAGCGCGTACACCGCCAGCGGGACGGTCTGGGTGGTGCCGGGCAGGCTGCCGGCGAAGGTGGTGGTGGCGCCGAACTCGCCGAGCGCGCGGGCCCCGGCCAGGACTGCGCCGGCGGCGACCGCCGGGGCGATGGCCGGCAGCGTGACGGACAGGAAGACCCGCAGCGGACCGGCGCCGAGGGTGCCGGCCACCTCCTCGGCGTGCCGGGGCAACGCGGCCAGCGCGCCCTCGACGCTGAGCACCAGGAACGGCAGCGCGACGAACGCCTCCGCCAGCACCACCCCCCAGGTGGTGAACGCCGGCACCGCGCCGGCCTCGACCAGCCACGGGCCCAGCAGCCCGCGCCGGCCGAAGGCCAGCAGCAGCGCGACACCCCCGACCACCGGCGGCAGCACCAGCGGCACGATGACCAGGCCGCGCAGCAGCCGCCGGCCGGGCAGCCGGGTCCGGGCCAGCACCCAGGCGAGCGGCACCCCCAGCAGCACCGACAGCGCGGTGGCGGCCAGCGCGCAGCGCAGCGACAGCCACAGCGCCTGCTGCACCTGCTCGCGGCCGAGCAGCTCGGGCAGCCGGTGCCAGGGGGTGCGGGCGAGCAGGGCGGTCAGCGGCAGCACGAGCAGCACCGCGCCGAGCGCCGCCGGGACGGCCAGCAGCAGCGGGGTCCGGGCCCTCACTGGAATCCGTACGACTGCAGGACCTGCTGGCCGGCCGGGCTCCGGACGTAGGCGATGAAGCCGGCCGCGGCTCCGCCGGTCAGCGCGGCGATGGCGAGCGCCGTCCGGCTCCCGGGGACGGCGACACCGCCGAGGCCGGCGCCGCGCAGGTCGGTGACGTAGGCGATCCCGGCGTCGGCCTCACCCAGCCGGACCTTGGTGACGACGCCGCTGGCGGCGTCCTCCAGCGACATCGGCCGGACGGTCACGCCGGCCTTCGCCAGCGCCCCGGCGGCGGCCTTGCCCACCGGCACGGTGGGGCCGGCGAGCACCACCCGCAGACCGGGCCGGGCCAGGTCCTGCAGCGTCCTGAGCCCGAGCGGGTTGCCCCGGGCAGTGACCAGGGCCAGCTGGTTGTGGGCGAACACCACTGGCGCGCCCCGCAGCCGGTCGCGGACCTGCTCGAGCGTGGCCGGGTCGGCGGTGGCCAGGACGTCGGCCGGCGCGCCCTGCCGGACCTGCGCGACCAGGCTCTGCGAGCCGGCGAACGACAGCACCACCTTGACCCCGGCGTGGCCGGCCTCGTAGCCCTTGGCCGCGGTGGTGAACGCCTGCTGCAGCGAGGACGCAGCGAAGACCGTGACGGTCCGCTCGGAGCGGGCCGGGGTGCCGCCGCTGCAGCCGACGGCGAGCACCAGCAGCGCCGCCGCCGCGGTCCGGCCGGGGGTCATGACAGCTCGACCACGACGTGGGTGGACTTCACCGAGGCCCGGGCCGGGGTCCCGGGCGCCAGGCCCAGGTCGTCGACCGACTCGGTGGTCATGAGCGACACCAGCCGGTGCGGCCCGGACTGCACCTCGACCTGGGACACCACGTCGCCGCGCACCACCCGGGTGACGATCCCCTCGAAGGCGTTGCGGGCGCTGGTGCCGGTCGGGCCGCTCGGGTCGCCGGCCAGCGTCACCGCGAACGCGGCCAGCGCCGGGCCCTCGACCACCCGGCGGCCGTCCGCGTCCAGCACCGTCGGCAGTCGGCCCGCGTCCGCCCAGCGCCGCACGGTGTCGTCGCTGACGCCGAGCAGCTGTGCGGCGGAGGAGAGCCGGTACTGGTGCATGTGCGGACGATAACGCGCTCCCGGGGCCGTAACTGCGGTCGAAGGGGTGACGGGCGGCGGACGCCGTACGAGGTCTGAGAGGCTTCTGGCGTGACGCGTCGCGACCTCGACCCGGCGGAGCTCGGTGCAGGCATCTACCCGTGGCTCAACAGCGTTGTGGTGCCGCGCCCGATCGCGTGGGTGTCCTCCCGCTCGCCGGAGGGCGTCGACAACCTGGCGCCGCACTCGTTCTTCACGGTCGCCGGCGTCGACCCGCCGGTGCTGTCGTTCACCTCGGTGGGGGAGAAGGACTCGCTGCGCAACGTGGTGGCCACCGGCGAGTTCGTCATCTCGCTGTGCACCGAGGCGCTCATCGAGAAGGTCAACCTGACCGGCACCGACTTCCCGCCGGACATCAGCGAGTTCGACGCCGCCGGGCTGACCCGCGAGCCGTCGCTGCGGGTGGCGCCGCCGCGCGTCGCCGAGTCGCCGGTGGCGGCAGAGTGCCGGCTGCTGCAGACGGTGCCGTTCGGCAGCTGCACCGTGGTGTTCGGCCAGGTGGTGCACCTGGCCATCGACGAGGCGGTGCTGCGCGACGGCCGCCCGGCCATCGACCTGCTCCGGCCGGTGGCCCGCCTCGGCGCCAACGAGTGGTCGACGATCGGCGAGGTCAGCGAGCGCCGCCGGGTCCCTTTCCGGGAGATCCCGGCGTGACGGCGTCCACCTCGGCCCGGGCGGCCACGACCCGCATCGCGCTGCTCACCGCCGCCCGTGAGGTCTTCTCGGCGTCCGGCTTCGCCGAGGCCTCGATCGCCGACGTCGTCGGCAGGGCCGGGGCTTCGGTCGGCTCGCTGTACCACCACTTCGGCGGCAAGGCCGAGCTCTACCTCGCCTTGTTCGAGGACTACCAGCAGGGCCAGGAGGCGCGGGCCGCGGCGGCGGTGCGGGAGGCCCGGCTGCTGGGGGAGAGCGCCCCGCTCGCGCTGTTCGTGGTCGGGAGCCGGTCCTACCTGGCCGGCTGCTGGGCCGAGCGCGACCTGGCCCGGATGTTCCTGGCCGGCGGTGGGCCGCCCGGCTTCGAGCTGATCGCCCGCAAGCGGTACCGGGAGTGGACCCGCCGGAACGCGCTGCTTCTCGGCGCCGAGTACGACGAGCCGTGGGGCGACGCCCTCGTTCTGGTCCTGACGACCGTCATCAGCGAGGCCGGGCACGAGGTCGCGGTGTGCGAGGACGAGGAGTCCTCGCAGCAGCTCGCCGCCGGTGTCCTCGCCCTGGTGGAGAAGATCGGCCGCTGAGGCACGCGAGGCCGTGCGGCCGGCGATGCCCGACAATGGTGGGGTGACCGTCACGCAGACCCCGCCGGCGCCCCCGGCCAAGAGCCGGCGCGGCCGTGAGACCGCGCTGGACATGGTGCGGTCGCTCGGGGTCGTGTTCCTGTTGGTGCTGCCGCTGTGGTTCTTCGGCCAGGCGTCGCCGCAGGACAGCAAGGCGATCCGACCGGTCGACCCGCGGGAGGCGCTGACGGCCTTCGCCGAGACCACCGGCGGCCCGGTGCCCACGACGCCGGCCGGCTGGGTCGTGAACGTCCGCGACTACCAGGACGGCGTGGTCCGCGTCGGCTACGTCCTGGGCGAGCACTACACCGAGTTCCAGGGCGGCCTGGGCACCGGCTTCCTCGACGCGGCCACCGGCAAGGGCAAGCGCGTCGGCACGGTCGACGTCGGCGGCGTCGCCTGGCAGCGGTGGGCCTCGCCGGGTGACCACGAGTCGCTGGTGCGCACCGTCGGGAGGGCCACCGTGCTGGTCGGCGGGATCCGCGAGGACGCCACCCTCGACGAGCTGAAGGCGCTCGCCGCGACGGTCAGCTAGCCCGGCTGGCGGTCGGCCAGGGCGGCGTCGAGGCGGGCCTTCGCGCCGTCCAGCCAGCCCTGGCAGATCTTGGCGAGCTCCTCGCCGCGCTCCCAGAGCGCCAGCGAGTCCTCCAGCGTCGTCCCGCCGGCCTCCAGCTGGCGCACCACGTCGGCGAGCTCGTCGCGCGCGGCCTCGTAGGTCGGGGTGGCAGGATCGGTCACGTGCCAACCCTACGGCCGGCCCGACCCTCCGACGCCGAGGCCCTGACCCGGTTGCGCGGCCTCATGCACGAGGCGATGGGCGACGAGCTGCACGAGGTGTGGCGCGAGCGTTGCGTCGCCGACTTCCGGCGGCGGCTCGGCACCGACGAGTTCGTGGCCTTCGTGGTGGAGGAGCAGGCCGAGGTCGTGTCCGGCGGGGTGGGCTGGCTCACCGAGCACCTGCCGTCGCCGTACCAGATCGACGCCCGGCGCGGGCACATCGCCTCGATGAGCACCGACCCGGCGCACCGGCGGCGTGGGCACGGCCGGCGGGTGCTCGGGGCGCTGATGGGGTGGTTCGCCGAGCGCGACATCGTCCGGGTCGACCTGCGGGCGACGCCGTACGGGCAGCCGCTGTACGAGGCGTTCGGGTTCCGGACGCTCGGCGGCGCGACGATGGCCTGGACCGCACCCGGGAACCGCCCAGGCATGCAGTGACCGCCCGCGGGGAACATCATCTGCATGCGCCTCGGATCCGCACTGCTGCTCATCTGGTTTCTCATCGGTGCGCTTGCGGCGTACCAGCGCGACTACTTCAAGGGCAGTGACACCAGCTGCGCCAAGACCGGCACCGTCCTCGTCACGGTGCTGGCCGGGCCGCTGAACTACGTCGGACTCAACCCGAAGGTGAAGAACTGCAAGGTGCCGCAGCCCAGCGCGCTCAGCTGGCGGTGACCCGCAGCTCGCCCTCGGCCAGCCGGATCCGCAGCGTCTCGCCGAGCACCACGTTCGCGGCGTCGCGCACGACCGCGCCGTCCGGGGTCTGCACCACGGCGTAACCGCGGTCCAGGGTGGCCTGCGGGCTCAGCGCCACGACCCGGGCCCGGGTGTGGTCGAGGTCGTGCTGCGCCCGGTCGAGCTGCCCGGTGGCGCACCGCACGGCCCTGTCGCGCAAGGACTCCACGTCCCGGCGGCGCTCGCTGACGAGCACCTGAGGCGCCGCCAGCACCGGCCGGGACCGGGCCTGCGCGATCCGCTGCTGCTCGCGGTCGACGGTGCCGACGGCGACCCGGCGGGCCCGGTCGCGCAGCATCGCGATCCGGTGCGCCTCCTCGCGCACGTCGGGGACGACGCGTTTGCCGGCGTCGGTCGGGGTGGAGCAGCGGACGTCGGCGACCAGGTCGAGCAGCGGGGTGTCCGGTTCGTGGCCGATGGCGCTGACCACCGGGGTGCGGCAGGCGGCCACCGCCCGCAGCAGCGCCTCGTCGCTGAACGGCAGCAGGTCCTCGACGCTGCCGCCCCCGCGGGCGATGACGATGACGTCGACCTTGCCGTCGAGGGTCTGGAGCGCGCCGATGCACTGCTCGACGGCCAGGTGCCCCTGGACGGCGACGTTGCGGATCTCGAAGCGGACCGCGGGCCAGCGGCGGCGGGCGTTCTCGAGCACGTCGCGCTCGGCGGCGCTGGCCCGGCCGGTGACCAGGCCCACCACGCCGGGCAGGAACGGCAGCGGCCGCTTGCGGCCCGCGGCGAACAGCCCCTCCTGGCCCAGCAGCACCTTGAGCCGCTCGATGCGGGCCAGCAGCTCGCCGACGCCGACGGCCCGGATCTCGGTGGCCGACAGGCTCAGGGTGCCGCGGTTGAGGTAGAAGTCGGGCTTGGCGTGCACCACCACGCGGGCGCCCTCGTCCAGGCGCACCGCCTCGGCCACCGCGCGCGCGCACGTCACGCTGAGGGAGACGTCCGCGACCGGGTCGCGCAGCGTCAGGAAGACGGTGGCGCCCCGGCCGCCGATCTGGGTGACCTGGCCCTCGACCCAGACCCGGCCGAGCCGGTTGACCCACTCGCCGATGAGCCGCGCCACCGTACGCACCGGCATCGGCGCCTCAGGGGTGCTCTGCTGGGCCACCGCCCGAACCTAGCGTCATAGTTCGCGAGCGTGGCGCCGGGCCGCTGGTGATGACGCAAGAGGTCAGGTGGTGCGGACCTTGGTGCGCGACGCGGTCTTCTTGGGGGCGGCGGCCTTGCTGACCTTGCCGTCGGCGCTGGGGGCGGGCAGCACCGGCGCCGCGCCCCCCGGCGACGGCGTGGCGGAGGCGTCGGAGGCCAGCTTGGCGATCCGGTTGTCCAGCAGCGTGATGACCGGCAGCCGGTTGGCGTGCGCCTTCTCGTAGTCGCGGACCTGCACCAGCTGCTCCAGCGACAGCGACCGCAGCCGGCCGCGCAGCGAGCCCAGCGTCATGTGGTCGTAGTCCGGCAGCGGCAGCTCGTCGTGGTTCGTGACGGGCGGCGCGGCCACCGCGGCCGCCACCTCCTCGACGGTCTCGATGACATCCGGCGTCGCGGCGGTGTCGACCCGCTCCGGGGTGCTGCTCGGCGCCGATGGCGTCGGCTCGCCCTTGGGCGCCTCGGCGTCCGGGACCGCCGGCGCCGGGGTGACGGCCGCCTTAAGCGAGGGCTTGTTCTGCGCCGCCCGGTCCAGCAGCTCGCTGACCTTGGCGACGGTGTCCTCGACCGCGTCCTCGACCGCGTCGTACGGCGTCGCGAGCCGGGTGCCCTGCACGCGCTGCTCGACCTTGTCCTCCAGCTGGTCGAACGAGCCGCCGCGCAGGCGCCCCACCAGCCGCTCACCCCGGCCGGCGAGCTCGTCGTACTCCTTCTTCCAGGCGTCGAGGGCGGTCAGGGCGGAACTGACCGCGAGCACGGGCAGCTGCACGGCCTTGGCCGGCAGCCGGCGGGCGCCGTCCAGGACGGTGGGCACGAGTCCCAGGGCGGCGGCGACAGGCGTCGGGACGGACTTCGGCACGGGGTGGTTCCTCCATCGGTGGGCGCGGGCCTCGTGGGGAAGGTCTCCCCGCGGACAGGGCTGCCACACACCCGTCCACGTACAGTGGACAGCATGGACCTGGTCACACCCGAGCCTGTCAAGCGGGTGCTGCTGGCCGCCCCGCGCGGCTACTGCGCGGGCGTCGACCGCGCGGTCGTGACGGTCGAGAAGGCCCTGGAGCTGTACGGCGCCCCGGTCTACGTGCGCAAGCAGATCGTGCACAACAGCCACGTCGTCCGGACCCTCGAGGACAAGGGCGCGGTCTTCGTCGAGGAGACCGAGGAGGTGCCGGAGGGCGCCATCGTGGTGTTCTCCGCGCACGGCGTCGCGCCGACGGTGCACAGCGAGGCGGCGAGCCGCTCGCTCAAGACGATCGACGCCACCTGCCCGCTGGTCACCAAGGTGCACCTGGAGGCGCGCCGGTTCGCCGCCGACGACTACGACATCCTGCTCATCGGCCACGAGGGCCACGAGGAGGTCATCGGGACAACCGGGCAGGCGCCCGAGAACATCCACCTCGTCGACGGTGCGTCCGAGGCTGCCGAGGTCGAGGTCCGCGACCCCGCGAAGGTCGCCTACCTGTCGCAGACCACGCTCAGCGTCGACGAGACCAACGAGACGGTCGCGGCGCTGCGGCAGCGCTTCCCGCTGCTGGCCGGGCCGCCGTCCGCGGACATCTGCTATGCCACCCAGAACCGCCAGGTGGCCGTGAAGCAGATCGCGGCCGGCTCCGAGCTGGTGCTCGTCGTCGGGTCGCGCAACTCCTCGAACTCGGTCCGGCTGGTCGAGGTGGCGCTGGGCGCCGGCGCGAACGCGTCCTACCTGGTCGACGACGCGGGGGAGATCGACGAGGCCTGGCTGCACGGCGTCCGCACGGTCGGGGTGACCAGCGGCGCGTCGGTGCCGGACGACCTGGTGGGCGAGGTCCTCGCCTGGCTGGCCGCCCGCGGCTACGCCGACGTGCAGGAGGTCACCGCCGCCGAGGAGAGCCTGCTGTTCGCGCTGCCGCCCGAGCTGCGGCGCGACCTCAAAGCCGCCGGCCGCGCCTAGCTCGCACCAGGGCGATCGCCAGCGCCGCACCGGTCGCGGCGTAGAGCACGGGGGCGCCGGTGATGAGCGCGCTCACCAACTCCAGGCCCTGGGTCTTGATCCACGAGCCGGCCGCCTGGGTCTGGCCGATGCCGGCGCCGATGAGGGCCAGCACGCAGTAGGTCAGCGGTGGCATGACGATCACCGCCCGGAGGTCCTCGCGGTGCACCAGCAGGGCGGCGAGGGCGCTGCCCAGCACGAAGCAGAGCGCGAACACGGTGCGCAGGCCGCGGCCGGTGTTGACGTCGATGAACGCGCCGAGGAAGCCCAACGCGATCACCAGCGTGACGGCGCCGGCGGCGGTCAGGCCGCGGCGGTCCCCGACGTGCGCCCCGGCCGGCAGGTGAGGGTGGTGCGGCGCGTCCTCGAGGGGCCGCTGGGCACGGACGGGCTCATCGCGTCCCGGGGGAGGACTGGTCCAGCTGCTCACCCCGTCGACGGTACTAGGAGGGCGGCACCTCGGCGGTGAACCACTCCGCGCTCGTTGCCGCGGCGTTTCTGCACCTGGCCGCCGCCCGGAGCCCTCCGCCCGGTGATCCACGGAAGCGGCGCCCACGTCTGAGCCCCCGCGACGTGGGCGCCGGTTCCGTGGATCAGCCGGTCTCGGGGAGCGCGACCAGGTGCGGGGCCGAGATGGTGCGGGTGACGTCCTCGACCGGCTGCACGGTCGGCAGCTCGCCGTCGAGTCCGAGCTCGGTCATCCGGCGGGCAGAGGGCAGCACGGTCCGCTCCAGCGAGCCGACCGTCTTGTTGAAGTCGCCGACCGCGGTGCTCAGCGACCGGCCGAGCTTGTCGACGTGCCCGCCGAACGTCGACAGCCGGGCGTAGAGCTCCTTGCCGGCGGCGAACACCTCCTGCGCGTTGTCGGCGAGCCGGTGCTGCTGCCAGGCGTACGCCACCGCGCGCAGCAGCGACAGCAAGGTGGTGGGCGTGGCCAGGTGCACCCGGCGGGCCATGGCGTGCTCGAGCAGCGTCGGGTCGGCCTCCAGCGCCGGCCCCAGGAAGGCCTCGCCGGGCACGAACAGCACGACGAACTCCGGGCTCTGCGGCAGCGCCTCCCAGTAGGCCTTGTCGGCCAGCCGGTCGACGTGCTGGCGCAGGTGCCGGGCGTGCGCCGCGACCCGCTCCTCGCGGACCTGCGCGTCGTCGGACTCCACCGCCTCCAGATACGCCGCGAGCGTCACCTTGGCGTCGACCACCACGCAGCCGCCGCCGGCCAGCGACACGAGCAGGTCGGGTCGCAGCACCCCGTCGTCGGTCACGAACGAGGCCTGCTCGGTGAAGTCGCAGCGGTCCAGCATGCCGGCGTGCTCGACGACCCGGCGCAGCTGCAGCTCGCCCCAGCGGCCGCGGGCCTGCGGTTTGCGCAGCGCGTCGACGAGCGCCCGGGTCTCCCGGCCGAGCCGCTCGGAGCCGACCGCGACGGTGCTGACCTGCTCACGCAGCTCGGCGGCGGCCCGGGCCCGCTCCACCTCGACGGCCTGCAGCTGGTCCTCGACCCGGGCGAGCTGGTGCCGCAGCGGGTCGACGAGGGCCATGACGGACTGCTGGCCGCGGGCCAGGTCGGCGTCGCCGGCCCGCAGGCGGGCCTCGGTCAGCTCGGCGGCGGACAGCCGGGCCCTCAGACCCGCCGTACGCGCTGAGGCGACCAGGAAGCCGAGGGCGAGGCCGATGAGCAGGGCGAGCAGCAGGTCCATGGGCGCACGCTCGCAGGCGCCACTGACAGTTCCCCTAGCCTTGACCGGGTGAGCCTCTCCCTCGGCATCGTCGGCCTGCCCAACGTCGGCAAGAGCACGCTGTTCCACGCGTTGTCCTAGAAGGACGTGCTGGCGGCGTACTCCCCGTTCGCCACCATCGAGCCGAACGTCGGCGTCGTCGGGGTGCCTGACGCGCGGCTCGCCAAGCTCGCCGAGGTCTTCGGCTCCCAGAAGATCCTGCCGGCGACGGTGGACTTCGTGGACATCGCCGGCATCGTCCGCGGCGCCAGCGAGGGCGAGGGCCTGGGCAACCAGTTCCTCGCCAACATCCGCGACGCCGACGCGATCTGCCAGGTCATCCGCGCCTTCGCCGACGAGAACGTCGTGCACGTCGACGGCCGGGTCTCGCCCAAGGACGACATCGAGACCATCAACACCGAGCTGATCCTCGCCGACCTGCAGACCATCGAGAAGGCCCTGCCGCGGCTCGAGAAGGAGGTGCGCATCAAGAAGGACCAGCTGCCGGTCCTCGAGGAGGTGCGCAAGGCCGCGGAGGTGCTCAACAACGGCCAGACCGTCTTCGCTGCCGGCCTCGACCGGGAGCTGCTGCGCGAGCTGCACCTGCTGACCGCCAAGCCGTTCCTCTACGTCTTCAACCTCGACGAGGCCGGCCTGGTCTCCGACGAGGTCAAGGCGTCGCTTTCGGCCCTGGTCGCGCCGGCCGAGGCGGTCTTCCTCGACGCCAAGGTCGAGAGCGAGCTCATCGAGATGGACGAGGCCGACGCGCTGGAGCTGCTGCAGTCGATGGGCCAGGACGAGTCCGGCCTGCACCAGCTGGCCCGGATCGGCTTCGACACGCTCGGGCTGCAGACCTACCTGACGGCCGGCCCGAAGGAGTCGCGTGCCTGGACCATCCACAAGGGCTGGAAGGCGCCCCAGGCAGCCGGCGTCATCCACACCGATTTTGAAAAGGGCTTCATCAAGGCCGAGGTGATCGGTTTCAAGGACCTCCTCGAGACCGGCTCAATCGCCGAGGCTCGCGCGAAGGGCAAGGCCCGAATCGAGGGCAAGGACTACGTCATGCAGGATGGCGACGTGGTGGAATTTAGATTTTCGAACTGACCTCTCGCCCACTAGCAGACCGCAGTCCGGTCCGGAACAGTGTTGTGGTCGACCCGCTGAGCGA
>JAOPVD010000357.1 GCA_025966295.1 Frankiales bacterium
GCGGCTGCGCGAGCACGGCCGGGTCGCGCTCGGCGGCGCCGCGCTGGCGGCGGTCGCGGTGCCCCTGCTGCCCGCCGGCATACCGGTGCTGCTGGCCGCGCTCGCGGTGCTGCCCGCGGTGGTGCGGCGGTGATCTGGACGGCGGTGCTGCTCACGGCGGTGGGCTGCTACGCGTTCAAGCTGTCGGGCTGGTTCGTGCCGGCGGCCTGGCTGGAGCAGCCCCGGATCCGCACCGCGGCGAGCCTGCTGCCGGTCGCGCTGCTCGCGGCCCTGGTGGTGGTGCAGGTCTTCGGGGTGAAGCAGGCGCTCACGGTCGACGCCCGGGCGGCCGCGCTGGCGGCCGGCGCGGTGTGCCTGTGGCTGCGGCTGCCGTTCCTCGTGATGGTGCTGGTCGCGGCCGGCACCGCCGCCCTCCTGCGGGCGCTCTAGCCGGGTCGACCAGCAGAACTGCACCAGAGCGGCCGGTTCTGGCCGGTGGCCACGCTCAGCACCGCGGCCGGAGGGCCGGGTCGTGTGCAGCTGTGCTGGTCGAGCCCGCAGAACGCGGATGAGCGGCCCGGCGGTCCCGGGGCTCGTCCGGGCGCGCCGGTGGGTGGCCAGGTGGCGTGAGCGGCCGCCGGAGGCTGGCGGCGGCCCAGGAGCAGCAGAACTGCACCAGAGCGGCCGGTCCTGGCCGGTGGCCACGCTCAGCACCGCGGCCGGAGGGCCCGGTCGTGTGCAGCTCTGCTGGTCGAGCAGCGGTCCGAGCCCGCCCCGGTCAGGGCGCGGTGCGAAGGACGTGGGTCTCGCGCTGGAGCAGCGCCAGCACCCGCTCCTCGAGCAGTACCGGCTCCACGGGCTTGGCGAGGAAGTCGTCGGCCCCGGCGGTGCGGGCCTCCCGCTCGATCGCGGCCGACGAGCTGCCCGTGAACAGCACGAGCGGCAGCGTGAGGGTCTTGGGGTCGGAGCGGACCAGGCGGATGAACTCCAGGCCGGACAGGTCCGGCAGTCCGTTGTCGACGAGGATCCCGTCGAAGTCCTCGGTCCCGAGCAGGCTCAGCGCGTCCGCCGACGAGGACGCCGTCGTCACCTCGGCCGAGCCGGCGAGCGCGGCCGCCACGAACCGGCAGACACTGTCGTCGTCGTCGACCACGAGCAGCCGCGGCAGGACGTGCACCGCCGCCGGGCCGGCCGCCTCGAAGCCGGGCACCGGGGTGCGGCACCAGGGGCAGGTGCCCCAGTCGGCGTCGAGCTGCCGGTCGCAGCCGCCGCAGCGGCCCAGCCCGAGCAGCGCGCCGTCCCAGGGGCAGCAGACCATGTCGTCGGCCAGGGCCCGGGCGCAGGTCGGGCAGCGCGGCCCGCTCACCGCGTCCACGTGGGTGGCGCGCAGCACCTCCTCGTAGGTCGTCTCACCGCGGTGGGCGGCGGCCAGCGCGGCCGCCCGCAGGGTCGTCATGCCGTGCTCACGGGCCGCGGCCCCGATCGCCGCCTCGGTCGGGGTGGACAGCAGCACCTGGCGGAGGGCGGCCGTGACCGGCAGCACCTCGAAGACGCCGGTACGGCCGCGGTAGCCGGTGCCGCCGCACTCGGCGCAGCCCTTGCCGCGGCGCGGGGTCGCGCCGGACAGGTCGGCGTCGACCAGCCCGAGCTGCGCCAGCGTCCGGGACGACGGGGCGTACGGCGCGGCGCACGCCGCACAGGGGCGCCGTACCAGCCGCTGGGCGACCACGAGGGTGAGCGAGGAGGCGACGAGGAACGGCTCGACCCCCATCTCGACGAGGCGGGTGACGGCGCTGACGGCGTCGTTGGTGTGCAGCGTCGTGAGCACCAGGTGGCCGGTGAGGGAGGCCTGCAGCGCGAGCTCGGCGGTCTCCTGGTCGCGGACCTCACCGACGAGCACGATGTCGGGGTCCTGGCGCAGGATGCTGCGCAGCCCGCGGGCGAACGTCAGCCCGGAGCGCTCGTGCACCTGCACCTGGGTGATGCCGGCGACCTGCACCTCGACCGGGTCCTCGAGGGTCACGATGTTGCGGTCGGGCGTGCTCACCTGCTGGATCGCGGCGTACAGGGTGTTGGTCTTGCCGGACCCGGTCGGGCCGGTGATGAGCACCAGGCCCTGGGTCTGGGTGAGCGCCGTGCCGATCAGCTCGAGCTGCGCGGGGGTCATGCCGGTCTTGGCGAGCAGCGGGACGTTCTCGGCGCGGGGGAGCAGCCGAATGACGACCTTCTCCCCGTGCAGTGTCGGCAGCGTCGAGATGCGCGCCTCGACGGTCAGCCCGTCGACGGTGAGCCTGGCCCGGCCGTCCTGCGGGCGGCGGCGCTCGGAGATGTCCAGACCGGACACGATCTTGATGCGGCTGACCGCGGCCGCGGTGGCGGTCTTCGGCACCGTCATGACGTCGCGGAGCAGGCCGTCGACGCGGTACCGGATCCGCAGCTCGCCGGCCTGCGGCTCGACGTGCACGTCGCTGGCCCGGGCCCGCACCGCGTCGGCCAGGATCACGTTCACCAGGCGGACGACGGGCGCGGCCTCGACGTACTGCGTGCTGCTGTCCTCGGCGTCGACGTCGAGCTCGACGTCGAGCCCCTCAAACAGGGTGTCGATGTCGCCGGAGTCCTCCGACAGCGACCAGGCGCGGCTCAGGTGGTCGCGCACCTGGCTGTCGGTGGCCACCACGACCACCACGTCGGTGGCCTGCGTGTAGAGCTTCACGTCTTCGAGCGCGACGACGTTGTTGGGGTCGGACGCAGCCACCCGCAGCCAGCCGCCGTCCTGATCAAGTATTAGCAACCCGCCGCGCTCGG
>JAOPVD010000223.1 GCA_025966295.1 Frankiales bacterium
GGGTTCGTCGCCGCCGCCTGCTCGACCGCGGCCATCCGGCCGGCGCCGGTGCAGGCGCTCGTCGGCGGTGCGGTGGTCGCCGTCCTGGGCGCCGGCTCCGGGGTGCTGCGCGAGGCTCGCCTGCTCAGCCGGGTACAGCGCCTCCCGGAGCGGGTGCGCCGGCTGGCCGTCGGCGTGGCCGTGGCGACCGGGGTGCTGCTCGCGGCCGGTGGCGCGCTCGTCGGGCTGTCGCTGGCGGTGCACGCCGGCCGGGTCACCTCGCTGGCCAGCTCCAGCGCCCCCGGACTGGTCGGCGGGCTGGTGCTGCTGGTCTCCGGGCTGCTGCTGGTGCCCAACGCCGTGGTCTGGGGCGCCAGCTGGGTCACCGGCCCGGGCTTCGCCCTCGGGGTCGGCACCTCGGTCGGGCCGTTCGCCACCACCCTCGGCCCGGTGCCGGCGCTGCCGCTGCTCGGCGCGCTGCCGTCGACGGAGACGCCCGCCTGGTGGGGCGCGGTCGCGCTGCTGCTGCCGCTCGCCGGCGGGGCGCTGGCCGGGCTGGTGGTCGCCCGTCGGCTGGACACGTCGGCGCCGCTCACCGGCGCCTGGGAGGCCGCGCTGGTCGGCCCGTGCGCCGGCCTGGTCTTCACGGCGCTGGCGTTCCTGTCCGGCGGTCCCCTCGGCGGCGGCCGGCTGGCCGCGGTCGGGCCCTCGCCCTGGCAGCTCGGCCTGGCGGTGGCGGTGGAGGTCGCCGTGCCCGCGGCGGTCGCCGCGGCGATCGTCGTACGCCGTCGCGGCTGACGGCCCTCGGGCCGGCGGGGCGACGCCTTCGGTCCCGGTCGGCTGGCGGCCCTCACCGTCCCTGTCCCGCCCTCGGCCTGGAGGAAAACTGTCCGCCCGCCTGGTCGTCCTCGTCTCGGGGGGCGGCACCACCCTGCAGGCCCTGCTCGACGCCTCCGCCGACCCGGCCTGGGGCGCGCGGGTGGTCGCCGTCGGGGCGGACCGGCCGGGCACCCTGGGCGAGGAGCGGGCCGCGAAGCTCGGCATCCCGACGTTCGTGCTGGGGGTCCAGGACTTCGCCAGCCGGGAGGACTGGGACGCCGCGCTGAGTGAGACGGTGGCGGCGTACGAGCCGACCATCATCGTGCTGGCCGGCTTCATGAAGCTGGTCGGCAAGCGGTTCCTGGAGCAGTTCGAGGGCCGCACCGTGAACACCCACCCCGCGCTGTCGCCGAGCTTCCCGGGCATGCGCGGCCCGCGGGAGGCGCTCGACTACGGCGTCAAGGTCACCGGCTGCACCCTGTTCGTCGTGGACGGCGGCATCGACACCGGTCCGATCGTCGCCCAGGCGGCGGTCCCGGTCCTCGACGACGACACCGAGGACACCCTGCACGAACGCATCAAGACCGCGGAGCGGGCGACCCTCGTCGACGCCGTCGGTCGCATGGCCCGCGAGGGCTTCACCGTCACCGGACGAAGGGTCACCATCCCGTGAGCACCACGATTCCCGTCAAGCGCGCGCTGGTCAGCGTCTACGACAAGACCGGACTGGCGGAGCTCGGCCGCGGCCTGGCGAAGGCCGGTGTCGAGGTGGTCTCCACCGGCTCCACCGCGGCCCGGCTGCGCGAGGCCGGGGTCACCGTCACCCCGGTCGACGAGCTCACCGGCTTCCCGGAGTGCCTGGACGGCCGGGTGAAGACGCTGCACCCCAAGGTGCACGCCGGGATCCTCGCCGACCGCCGGCTCGAGGACCACGTGCGGCAGCTGGCCGAGCTCGGCGTCGAGCCGTTCGACCTGGTGATCGTCAACCTCTACCCGTTCACCGACACCGTCGCGTCCGGTGCCGCCCCGGACGAGTGCGTCGAGCAGATCGACATCGGCGGACCGACGATGGTCCGGGCCGCCGCCAAGAACCACCCCAGCGTCGCCGTGGTGGTCGACCCCTCGGCGTACAGCGAGGTGCTCGAGGCCGTCGAGAGCGGCGGCTTCACCTTCGAGCAGCGCCGCCGGCTGGCCGCGCTCGCCTTTCGGCACACCGCGTCGTACGACGTGGCCGTCGCGTCCTGGTTCTCCTCCTCCTACGACGGCTCGGACGCCGTCGAGGGGATGCCCGCCTGGGTCGGCGCGACCTGGGACCGCGCGGACGTGCTCCGGTACGGCGAGAACCCGCACCAGCAGGCCGCCCTGTACCGGAACGGCCGGCCGGGGATCGCGGCGGCCGAGCAGCTGCACGGCAAGGCGATGTCCTACAACAACTACGTCGACGGCGACGCCGCCTGGCGGGCCGCGCACGACCACGGCGACCAGCCGACGGTCGCGATCATCAAGCACGCCAACCCGTGCGGGATCGCGGTCGGGGCCACCGTCGAGCAGGCGCACCTGCGGGCGCACGAGTGCGACCCGGTGTCGGCGTTCGGCGGCGTCATCGCCACCAACGTGCCGGTGTCGCTGGCGATGGCCCAGAAGGTCTCCGGCATCTTCACCGAGGTCGTGCTGGCTCCCGGCTACGAGGACGGTGTCGTCGAGCTGCTGTCGAACAAGCCCTCGATCCGGCTGCTGACCGTCCCCGCCGGGGTGGCCGAGACGGTCGAGTTCCGGCCCGTCTCGGGAGGTCTGCTGCTGCAGG
>JAOPVD010000257.1 GCA_025966295.1 Frankiales bacterium
GCGTCATCGGCCTCGACCTGTGGTGCGCCCACGTCAGCGTGACGGGCCAGCATCTCCGCGTTCACCGACTCTGGCACGGACGCTTGTTCACTCGCGATGAGATCGAAGGTGTCGAGGTGGGTGTCGCGGTCGGCATGATGGTGGCGGGCCAGCGCACGCTGGTCTTGCACGCTCACGCGGAGCCGTTTTACATCGGTCCCCTTGCCCGTTACGCAAGTCCGAAGTCGGAGCAACTTCTAACCAGGCAGCGGGACGTCGTGGTGGCCACCTTGCATATCGACGACCGCTGAGAAGCCGCCTACCAGCACGTTGGGGCGGGCCCTGCTACTAACGCTGCCTCAGTGCTCGTCTTCGTGCCGGTGGCGCCGTCGCGCTAGACGGCGTTGGTCGGCGGCCGAGACCAGGAACCCGGCAGCCACGAGAGCCACGAAGAGCAGCCCCCAAGGCCACGACTCGAAGCCCTGGTCGGCCATCACCAACATGCCCACCACGATGAGGCCGTACAGGACTTTGGCTCTACCGGACTCAACGGCTGGACGCGGGCTCAGCAGCCGCTGCCTGAAGGGGCGGGAGTCCGGTACAGGGCGGCCGAGCACCAGGTTGTCGATCCGCTGGAACCGCTCGGACCAGGTCACCGAACGATTGTCCCATGCACGCGACCGGACCGTCCGCACGACGACGAGGAACGACGGCACTCAGCGGCTTGAGAGCGGCTTAGTCTGCGTCAAAGAGGGCCACGACGATTGGTGCTGCGGCCCAGGAAGCTCAACCTGCGCCTGACGCGGCGACACGTCCCGCCGTCTCGTCTCGCCGCCATCGGGCGTTGCCGTCGAAGAGCAGCACCCCGGCAACAAGCACTGGACCGCGCACGAGCCACTCCCACCAGCCTGGAAGAAAGGACCCCACCCCCGCCGTCAGAACGAGGGGCAGGTACCAGAGCCGCCACCGTCGCTGGGAGCCCAGGGTGTAGGCCAGCTGCATCAGTCCTTGGGGCATGGTCAGAGGCTAGGCGAGACCGCGAAGGAGACCTTTCCTCCCCCGTCGCTGCGTCCTGCCCAGCTCCTTTGAAGCGGTAGGTACGCGCGCCTAGCCCTGGGGCGGAGCGATTTCGATCTGCGCCGGCACATTGAGGCCGACCGGGCAGGAGACCCCGTTGAAGCCGTGGTTGCAGTAACCGTTCGGGTTCTTGTCCAGGTACTGCTGGTGGTAGGCCTCCGCGTAGTAGAACGGCCCGGCCGGCACGATCTCGGTGCTGATAGTGCCGCGGCCGGCCTGGGTCAGCGCCTCCTGGTACCGCTCGCGGGAGGCCTTCGCGGTGGCGAGCTGCGCGTCGGTCGTGGGGTAGAGCGCCGACCGGTACTGGGTGCCGACGTCGTTGCCCTGGCGCATCCCCTGCGTGGGGTCGTGGTTCTCCCAGAAGAGCTTCAGCAGCTCGTCGTACGAGATGACCTTGGGGTCGTAGACGACCTGCACCGCCTCGGTGTGCCCGGTGCGGCCCGAGCAGGTCTCCTCATACGTCGGGTTCGGCGTGTGGCCGCCCTGGTAGCCGGCGGCCGTGGAGTAGACCCCGGGCGCCTGCCAGAAGATGCGCTCCGCGCCCCAGAAGCAGCCCATCCCGACGTACGCGACCTCAAGGCCGTCCGGCCACGGGCCGGTCAGCGGCGTGCCGAGCACGGTGTGCGTCGCCGGGACCGGCAGCGCCTCGGCGCGGCCCGGCAGCGCCTCGTCCGGGCTGGGCAGGTCGAGCTTCTTGCCGAAGGTGAACATGACTGGTGCAACCCCTCTCAGGTGCCGGTCGTTCCCACCGTCACCGCGGCGGCAGCGGGTAGCTGTGCATCGCCCACAGGATGACCGCGACCAGCCCGAGGTAGGCGGCGCCGATCTGCAGCCGTTGCTCGCGGGTCAGGGCGTAGTAGGCCTTGTTGGCCTCGCTGTCCTTGTGCTTCCAGCGCCGGTAGAGCTCGAAGCCGCCGAGCAGCAAGATGATCGGGATGATCGGGCTGGGTCGCCAGACGGCGTAGGCGAGCAGCCCGGCCAGGCCGACCACCCACAGCTTCGGGCTGAGCGCCGCCGCGGTCCGGCCGCCGTCGAGCGGGATCACCGGCAGCAGGTTGAACAGGTTGAGGAAGAACCCGGTGTAGGCCAGCACCCGCAGCAGCTCGCTGTCGTACGCGCCGGCCAGCCCGAGGGTCGCGAAGGCGGCGGCGGTCCCGAACACCGGTCCGGCGATGCCCGACAGCGCCTCGTCGTAGGCGGTCTTGGGCGCTGACTTCATCGACACGAAGGCGCCGAGGAACGGCAGGAACACCGGCAGCCCGGCCTCGATCCCCCGGGCCCGCAGCACCACCACGTGCCCCATCTCGTGCACCAGGATGAGCAGCACGAAGCCGAGGGCAAACTTCCAGCCGTAGAACAGCGCGTAGGCCCACAGCGAGGCCAGCATCGAGAACACCACGGTGAAGAACTTCAGCTTCACGATCACCGCGCCGTACTTGACGATCCCGATCGCGAGGGCGACCAGCGGCGCGAACAGCTTCTTGAGCCGCTCGCTCACCGTCGGCCCCTGCGGGGTCGGGTACGCCGGTCCGACGGGCGGGCCTTCGGGGGTGCTCACCCCTTCAGGATGCCCCCTGCGGGCGTCCGGTGCCGCGCAGCAGCACCGCGAACACGACCGCGGCCAGCACCGCCGAGACGGCGATCACCCAGGCCAGCGAGCGCTCTCCGCTCAGCCCCACGAGCGGGGCCACCAGACCACCGACGGCGTACTGGCCGAGGCCGAGCAGCGCAGACGCGCTGCCGGCGGTGCGCGGGTGGTCGGCGAGCGCCAGGGCCGCGGCGTTGGGGGCGACCAGCCCGACGCTGGTGACGACCAGGAACAGGCTCAGCAGCACCCCGACCAGGCCCGCGCCGAGCAGCACGCAGCCGAGCAGCGCCACCCCGCCGGTGGCCGACATCGCGACGCCGGCCCGCATCAGGGTGCGTGGCGAGTGCCGCCGTACCAGCCGGGCCGAGACCTGGCTGGCGGCGATCAGGCCGGCCGCGTTACTGCCGAAGACGAGCGCGAACTGCTGCGCCGACAGGCCGTACACCTGCTGCAGGACGAAGGAGGAGCCCGCGATGTAGGCGAACATCGCGCCCATCACGAAGCCGGTCGACAGCGCGTAGCCGACGAACGCGCGCTCCCGCAGCAGCGCCCCGAAGGTGCGGACGGTGTCCGCGACCCCGCCGCCGTGCCGGCGCTCGGGCGGCAGCGTCTCGGGCAGCACCAGCAGCACCGCCAGCCAGATGAGGACCCCGATGACGGCCAGCACCACGAACACGCCCCGCCAGGTCGTGAAGCGCAGCACCTGGGCGCCGACCAGCGGCGCCAGGATCGGGGCCAGCCCGTTGACGAGCATCAGCAGCGCGAAGAACCGGGCCAGTGCCGGTCCGCTGTGCAGGTCCCGGACGACCGCGCGGGCGATGACGATTCCGGCCGAGCCGGCGAGGCCCTGCACGACACGGGCGCCGGTCAGCGTCCAGATGTCGGGCGCGAGCGCGCACAGCACCGACGCCAGCGCGTAGCCGGCGACCCCGACCAGCAGCGGCCGCTTGCGGCCGAACCGGTCCGACAGCGGGCCGGCGACCAGCTGCCCGAGCGCCAGCCCGACCAGGCAGGTGGTGATGGTCAGCTGCACCCGGGACGCGCCCGCGCCGAGGTCGGCGGCCAGCGCCGGGAAGGCCGGCAGGTACATGTCGAGCGACAGCGGCCCGAACGCCGACAGCGCGCCGAGCACCAGCAGCAGGCCCAGCTGCCGGGGGGCCCGCGGGGTGCCGACCGGGACGTCCGGCACCCCCGCGACGGTGGCAGGCGCGTCGGTCACCAGGCCCACGCTACGACCGCCCGTCCTCCCGGTCGGGGACTAGGGCTCGAAGCGGTACCCAATCCAGGCCCGGTCAGCAGGTGCACCGGGTGCGCCGGGTCGGGCTCGAGCTTGCGCCGTCCCCCAGCGTCGCGCCGGCCACCGAGGGCAGCGCCTCCGCCTCGGCCTGCGCCCGGACGGCCTCCGCGGTCCGGCGGGCCGCGAGGTCCACGACGACGGCCACCGCCACGGCACCGCGAGGTAGACGGCCAGCACCACCACGTGGTCCTGCCGGGCGATCGAGAAGCGGTGCAGCGGCGGCGTGAACAAGTTAGTTGAGCGCCAGCCCCCCGCCGAGGGCGGCCGGCACCGCGGGCCGGAGCCCGCCCACCAGGGCCACCCCGACGACCAGCAGCAGCACGACCAGTACCGGCGTGGCCAGGCTCAGGTCGTCGCGGACCCGGACCAAGGCCGCGGTGATCACCGGCAGCCCGACCGCGGCCACCGCCGCACCGAGGACCTGCCGCCGCACCGGCAGGCCTCGAGGTGGGAGCGGCGACGTCACGCCGTACAGGGTGTCAGTCAGCGGGCCCGTGCGGCCCCCCTTCAGCACCGGTGATCCACGGAACCGGCGCCCCCGAAACGACGGCTCAGATGGGGACGCTGGTTCCGTGGATCACCCAGAGGGGGGCGGGGGCGGCGGCGGGAGGAGGACGCCGGGGCTGAGGGTGCCGGCGGGGTCGAAGGCCCGCTTGATGGCCTGCATCGTGGCGATCTCGGTGGCCGACCGGGACAGCTGGAGCCACGGCACCTTCGCCCGGCCGACCCCGTGCTCGGAGCTGATCGACCCGTCGAGGGAGGCGACCAGCCGCAGCACGGCGTCGCTGACCTGGTCGTGCAGCTCACCGGTGTCGAGGACGTTGACGTGCAGGTTGCCCTCGTTGACGTGCCCGAACACGATCGGCCGCGCGGCCGGGCAGACCGCCGCGATGACCGGCCCGAGGGCGGCCGCCAGCTCCGGGAGCCGGCCGGTGGGCACCGAGACGTCGAGCTTCACCGGCACCCCCTCGGCGCTTATCGCCTCGGTGTGCGTCTCGCGGTAGGCCCAGAGCGCCCGCTGCCCGGCGGCGTCGGTCGCGACCGTGGCGTCGATGAGCCCCGGTGCGGTCTCCACCGCGGCGGCGAGCTGCTCGAGCGGGTCGGTGGTGTCCGCGCACTCCAGCAGCAGGTAGGCCGGGTGCTCCACCGGGAACGGCGCCGGCAGCCCGCCGTGCTTGCGCACCAGGGCCAGGCCCTCGCGGTAGAACAGTTCGGCCGCCGACAGCGTCGGCAGCGACGCCCGCAGGCCGGGCAGCAGCGCGACCGCCGCCTCCGTGGAGTCCATCGCCAGCAGCGCGACCGCACGGGACCGCAGCCGCGGCCAGAGCTTGAGGCGTACGGCGGTGACGACGGCCAGGGTCCCTTCCGAGCCCGCCAGCAGCCCGACGAGGTCGTAGCCGGTGCCGTCCTTGGCCAGACCGGCCATCCGCGACAGCACCGAGCCGTCCGCGAGTACCGCCTCCAGGCCGACGACCTGCGCCCGCATCGAGCCGTACCGCAGCACCCGGATGCCACCGGCGTTGGTCGCGACCAGGCCGCCGACGGTGGCCGACTCGCGGGCCGCCAGGTCGACCCCGACGTCCAGGTCCGCCGCCCGGGCGTGCGCCTGCAGCGCCGCCAGCGTGACGCCGGCGCCGACGGTCACCTGCGCGGCCGCCGGGTCGATGTCGCCGAGCACTGTCAGCCGGGTGAGCGACAGCAGCACCTCGCCGCCGGCCGGGATGCCGCCGCCGACCAGGCCGGTGTTGCCGCCCTG
>JAOPVD010000281.1 GCA_025966295.1 Frankiales bacterium
GACCGGCTCGGGCTGCCGGTGGTGAGCCTGGTCGACACCCCCGGCGCCGACCCGAGCCCGGCGAGCGAGCGGGACGGCATCGCGCCCGCCATGGGCGAGGCGCTGGACGCGCTGCTCGCCTGCACCAGCCCGACGCTGGCGCTGGTGCACGGCGAGGGCGGCTCCGGTGGGGCGCTGGCCGCGGCCGCCGCCGACCTGGTGCTGGTCACCGACGAGGCCTACTTCGCCGCGATCGGCCCGGAGGGCGCCACCGCCGCGCTGCGCCGGCCCAAGCAGGAGTGCGCCGACCGGATGCGGGTCACGCCGGCCGACCTCTTGGCCCTCGGCTTCGCCGACGCCCTCGCCACCCCGCAGGACGTGGCCGCGCACCTGGCCCGGATCGCGGCGGTACCGGCTGAGGTCCGCCGCGAGCGGCGTGCTGCGCGGTGGTCGGCGCCGCTGCCCGGAGCGCTGTGACGCGTGTCGGGTGTGGCCTGCGTCACTCCTGAGCGGCCGCTGGTCTAGTGTCCGGCGGGTAACTCCGGTAAGGCCCTGGCCCGCTTTCACTGTGGAGGATGCGCGTGCTCGACCCCCGTCCGCGCCTCGCCCGCGCCGCGCGCACCACCCGGCGCGGCGTCGAGACCGTCTGCAGCCCCACGGGGCTGCGCGGCACCGCCACCGAGATCGCCTGGATCACCGCGCACAGCGCCCTGTACCCGCTGGGCCTGTCCACCGAGAAGCGCCGCGACAAGGCCCGCGAGGAGCTCGAGCGCTTCACCTTGGGCGACCTGCCGCCGGTGCAGCGCGGCCTGCTCATGGGCGACGTCGTGGCCGCCGGGACGCCGATCATCTTGGTGCACGGCCTGGTGGACAACCGCTCGATCTTCACGCTGCTGCGACGGGCGCTGCGGCGGCGCGGCTTCGGCCGGGTCATCACCTTGAACTACAGCCCCTTCACCCAGGACGTCCGGAGCATCGCGCACCGCCTCGGCGCGCTCATCGAGAAGACCTGCGAGGAGACGGGCTACGAGCGCGTCCACGTGGTGGGCCACTCGCTGGGCGGCGTCATCGCCCGCTACTACGTGCAGCGGCTGGGGGGCGACGGGCGCGTCCACACGCTCTGCACGCTCGGCTCGCCGCACACCGGCACCTACGCCGCCAGGCTGGCGCCGCAGAAGCTCGTCAAGCAGCTGCGGCCCGGGTCGGACGTGATGACCGAGCTGGCCGAGCCGGCTCCCGGGATCCGGACGCGGTTCGTGGCGTTCTGGAGCGACCTCGACCAGCTGGTGGTGCCCAAGCGCTCGGCCCGCATCGACCACGCCGACCTGATGGCCCGCAACGTCCTGCTGCGGGGCGTCGGGCACATGTCGCTGCCGATCGACCGGCGGGTGGTCCGCGAGATCACCGCCCTGCTGGCCCACCTGGACGAGGACGGCGCCACCGTCACCGCCGGCGTCACCTCGATCACGGCCGCACCGCCGGCGGAGCCCCCGGCAGCGGCCCGCCGACCGCGGCTGCGCCGTGCCACCGGGTAGCCCGTTGGGACTAGGCCGATTTGGCCTCGAGGCCACCTTCCGATAACGTCCAGGTAACGGACCACCCTGCTGAGGGGTGGTCGCTGCGTGTCGCACCCAGCCCGCCGCACGCAGGCGCCCACGACATCGGAGCCCGACCCGTGCCCCCTGCCGACGACGCCCCTGTGCCCGTTCCTGCGTCCGCCCGGTCCCCCCGCCTGGCCCGCTGCCTGCTGCTGTCGGCCTGCGCCGCCGGCCTGGTCGGCCTGGCCGTGCCGGGCGGCTCCGCGGCCGCGCCGCGGCAGATCGCGATCGACCACGCCGCCAGCACCAGCAAGGTGCTCGACGACCTGCGGCCGGCCCGCGTCCCGGTCGAGCTGGGCGCCACCCTCCACCTCGCCCCGCTGCGGGCCTCCCGGCAGCGCGCCCTGCCCGCCACCCGCCCGGCGGTCCGCCCCAAGCCGGCCGCGAAGCCCCGGCGGCTCGCTGCGCAGTGGTTCCGGCCGTCGTACTCGGGCGTGGTCAGCAACTTCGGCCCGCGCTGGGGCCGGCAGCACAAGGGCATCGACTTCGGCGACGGTCACGGCGCCCCGATCCGGGCGATCGGCTCCGGCGTCGTGGTCGGCGCCGGCTACCTGAACGGCGAGAGCGGCTACGGCCAGATCACCCTCATCCGGCACGCCGGCGGCATCGTGAGCGCCTACGCCCACCAGTCCCGGATGTACGTCCAGACCGGAGACCGGGTGCAGGCCGGCGAGGTCATCGGGCTGGTCGGCTCCACCGGCCAGTCCACCGGGGCGCACCTGCACTTCGAGATCCGCACCAGCACGCACGGTGGGCAGGTCAACCCGCTGACCTGGCTGCGCCGGCACGGCGTCCGGATCTAGAGCTTCTCCAGCGGGGCGTACCGCAGCAGCAGCCACTTCGCGCCGGTGCCGGCACCGAAGTCCACCTCGGCCTGCGTGGAGTCGCCGGCCCCGCGGGTCGCGGTGACCGTGCCGAGCCCGAACGCGTCGTGCGACACCCGGTCGCCGACCTCCAGGTTGGGGATCGGCCGCAGCCCGGGGGCGCTGCGGGCCCGCGCCGGTGACGACGCGATCCGGTCCGCCGCCCGCGACAGCGCCGGGGTGGACGAGACGCTGGACTCCAGGCGCCGCCAGTCCATCAGGTGCTGCGGCAGCTCCTCGAGGAAGCGCGAGGGCGGGTTGTACGACGTCTGCCCCCAGGCCGAGCGCAGGTGGGAGCGGCTGACGTAGAGCTTCTGCCGGGCCCGGGTGATGCCGACGTAGGCGAGCCGCCGCTCCTCCTGCAGCTCGGCCGGGTCGCCCAGCGCCCGCAGGTGCGGGAACACGCCGTCCTCCAGGCCGGTGAGGAAGACCACCGGGTACTCCAGGCCCTTCGCGGCGTGCAGCGTCATGAGCGTGACCACCCCGCCGGTGCCGTCCGGGTCGGGGATGGTGTCGGCGTCGGCCACCAGCGAGACCTGCTCGAGGAACTCGGGCACACCCCCGTCGGGCACCCGCTCCTCGAACTCGCGGGCCACCCCCACCAGCTCGGACAGGTTCTCCACCCGGGACTCGTCCTGCGGGTCGACCGACTCGCTGAGCTCCTTGATGTAGCCGGTGCGGTCCAGGACCGCCTCCAGCACCTCCGCCGGCGGCATCTTGCCTTCGACGAGGGCGCGGAGCTCGTCCATCATGTCCGCGAACTGCTTGACGGCGTTGGCACTGCGCGGCGCCATGCCGGGCACCTGCTCGCAGCGCTGCAGCGCCTGGCCGAAGGGGATCCGCTCGCGGGCCGCGAAGGCCTCGATGCAGGCCTCCGCGCGGTCGCCGATGCCGCGCCGCGGGGTGTTGAGGATCCGGCGCAGCGACACCAGGTCGGCCGGGTTGGCCAGCACCCGCAGGTAGGCCAGCGCGTCCCGGACCTCCTTGCGCTCGTAGAACCGGACGCCCCCGACCACCCGGTACGGCAGGCCGACCCGGATGAACACCTCCTCGAACACGCGGGACTGCGCGTTGGTCCGGTAGAAGACGGCGACGTCGTGCGGCTGGACGCCGCCCGCGTCGGTCAGCGCGTCCACCTCGCCGGCCACGAAGGCCGCCTCGTCGTGTTCGTTGTCGGCGACGTAGCCGACGATGAGGTCACCGTCGCCGGCGTCGGTCCACAGCCGCTTCTCCTTGCGGCCCTCGTTCTTGGCGATGACGGAGTTCGCGGCGGTGAGGATGCGCTGGGTGGAGCGGTAGTTCTGCTCGAGCATGACGACCGCGGCCTCGGGGTAGTCGACCTCGAAGTCCATGATGTTGCGGATGTCGGCGCCGCGGAACGCGTAGATCGACTGGTCCGCGTCGCCCACCACGCACAGCTCCGCGGCCGGCAGCGCGCCGGTCGGTGCGGTGAGCTCCTTCACCAGCGTGTACTGCGCGTGGTTGGTGTCCTGGTACTCGTCGACCAGGACGTGCCGGAACCGGCGGCGGTAGTGCTCGGCGACGTCCGGGAAGGCCTGGAGCAACGAGACCGTCGTCATGATGAGGTCGTCGAAGTCCATGGCGTTGGCCTCGCGCAGCCGCTGCTGGTAGAGCTTGTAGACCTCGGCGCGGGTCTCCTCGTGGAAGTTCGCGGCCTTGCTGGCCGCGGTCTCGTGGTCGATGAGCTCGTTCTTCAGGTCGCTGATCTGGTTCGCCAGCTGGCGCGCCGGGAACCGCTTCGGGTCCAGGTCGAGGTCGCGGCAGACCAGTGTCATCAGGCGCTGCGAGTCGGCCTGGTCGTAGATCGAGAAGGTCGTGGTGAAGCCGAGCCTCTTGGCGTCGGCGCGCAGGATCCGTACGCAGGCGGAGTGGAAGGTCGAGACCCACATCGCCCGGGCTCGGCCGCCGACCAGGGCGGCGACGCGCTCCTTCATCTCCCCGGCGGCCTTGTTGGTGAAGGTGATCGCGAGCACCTCGCCGGGCTGCACGCCGCGGGCCGCCAGCAGGTAGGCGATCCGGGTGGTGAGGACCTTGGTCTTGCCGGAGCCGGCGCCGGCCACCACCAGCAGCGGCGAGCCCTCGTGGACGACCGCCTGCCGCTGCTGCGGGTTCAGCTCCTCGAGCAGCCGCTCGGAGGGCGCAGCCAGAACAGCGGGGGCCCCGGCATCGATGTCGTCGAACACCCTCTCCATCTTAGGTTCGGGTCGGACAGCTACTCCGGACGCTGCTGGTCGGCGAGGAACCGCTCAAGCTCCGCGCCGAGCTCCTCAGCGCTCGGGAGCTTGCTCTCGTCGAGCAGCGACCGGCCGCGGCCGCTGACGAAGGCGTCGTACTGCTCCTCGAGCTGGCGCACCACCTCGGCCACCTCGGGCGCCCCGGCGACCTGCTCGTCGAGCGCCGCCCGGGTCTGCGCCGCAGCCTCGTCGAGCGCCTCGACGGGCAGCGTGAGGCCACCGGCCTTGGCCACCTCGCGGAGCAGCTGGGCCGCAGCCGCGGGGTAGGCGCTCTGGGCGACGTAGTGCGGGACGTGCACGGCGAAGCCCATGGCCTCCAGGCCGTCCTCGGCGAGCCGGAACTCCAGCAGGTGACCGGCGCTGGCGGGGACCTGGACGGTCTCGATCCACGGCTCGTAGCCCTCGACCAGCGAGCGCGGCTTGCCGTGCGCGATGACACCGACCGGCCGGGTGTGCGGCAGGCCCATCGGGATGGCGTTGAGCCCGATGGTGCGCCGCACCTTGAGCAGCCGGCAGACCTGCTCGACGGCGGCCACGAAGCGCTCCCACTGCACGTCCGGCTCCGGGCCGGCGAGCAGCAGGAACGGGTTGTCCGCCTCGTCGTGGAGCAGGTGCACGGCCAGAATGGGGGCCTCGTAGGACTCCCAGTGGTCCTTCGCGAACACCATCACCGGCCGGCGGGCCCGGTAGTCGTACAGCTGGTCGTGGTCGAAGCGCGCCACGATGGTGCTGGGGAGGGTGTCGAGCAGGTGCTGCGAGGCGAGCTTGCGGGCCCCGCCGGCGTCGATGAAGCCGTCGAGGGCCTGCACGAGCACCACACCGTCCAGGTCGGGGCGGTCAGGGGTCAGCTCGTACAGCTCGCTCGGGTCCAGCTTCTTCATGGGCAGATCCTCCTCCTCGGGAACAACGCCCACGCAGCGTGTGTCTTCCCGGGTGGGAAAGGATGGGCAGATGACGGCCGACAAGGTGGAGCGTGCCCTGGCGGTGGTGGCTCATCCCGACGACGTCGACTTCGGCGCGGCGGGCACCATCGCCAGCTGGACGGACGAGGGCATCGAGGTCACGTACCTGCTGTGCACCAACGGCGACGCCGGCGGCTTCGACCCCGCGGTGGCGCGCGAGGACATCGCCGGGATCCGCCAGGACGAGCAGCGGGCGGCGGCCAAGGAGCTCGGCGTCACCGACGTGCGCTTCCTCGGCTACCCGGACGGCCAGCTGGTGCCGTCGTTCGACCTGCGGCGCGACATCAGCCGGGTCATCCGGCAGGTCCGCCCGCAGCGGCTGCTGATGCAGAGCCCGGAGATCAACTGGGAGCGGATCGCCGCCTCCCACCCCGACCACCGGGCCGCCGGCGAGGCCGCGCTGTGCGCGGTCTACCCGGACGCCCGCAACCCGTTCACGCACACCACGCTGCTGCAGGACGAGGGCCTCGACGCCTGGACCGTTCACGACGTGTGGGTCATGGCGGCCGGCCAGTCCGGTGGGGCCAACCGCTGGGTGGATGTCACCGGCACCTTCGACCGCAAGCTCGCCGCGCTGCGTCGGCACGCCAGCCAGACCTCCCACCTGGAGGACCTCGAGGGGATGCTCCGCGGCTGGCTCGGCGCCAACGCGGTGGCCGGCGGCCTGCCCGAGGACCGGCTGGCGGAGTCGTTCCGGGTGGTGGCGGTCCCCTAGTTCTCGCGCGCCTAGTACTCGTGCGCCCCGGCCCGGCCACCGAGGTGGTTCTGGGCCGCGTCCATCAGGGCCAGCAGCGCGGGGACGGACCACGGCAACAGGACGACCGGCAGCCACAGCACCAGGCTCCAGCCCTGGGCGTGGACGACGTACCCGCTCACCGCGGCGAGGGCGATCCCCAGCAGCGCCAGCCCGCCCCAGCGGCCGGTCGAGAAGCCGCGGCGCTCCGCCATGTCGGTGGCGGCCACGAACGGCACCACGGTGAACGCCACCAGCAGCGCCAGCGCCACGACGGCCAGCAGCACCACCACGAGCAGGCTGCCGAGCAGAGCGGTCACGGCCCAGACAGTAGGGCCGCCGGCTCCAGGCCCGCGAGGGGCGGCGGCTAGCCTTCGGACGTGACCGCGCGACCAGCCTCCGGTGGCGGCCGGTGGGTCACCGTCTCCCCGGAGCGCCTGACCCGCTGGACGGCCGGCTTCGCCGACCGGCACGGCAGCACCGCCACCGCGTACGACGAGCGGGTGGTGACCCTGACCGGCGCCGACGGCGCGCTGGCCGAGATCGACGTGCCGTTCCCGCCGCTGGCCGGTGACCTGGTCGAGCACGTGCTGCGGGAGCGGACCGTCGGGGTGCTGCTGGTCCGGCTGGGCGGCCACGCCGCCGGTGTCTTCCAGGGCCCGCGGCTGGTGAGCTCGAAGGTCGGGTCGCGGCAGGTGCACGGCCGGTCCGCGGCCGGCGGCTGGTCGCAGCAGCGCTTCGCCCGGCGCCGCGAGGGACAGGTAGCGGTCGCGCTGCAGGCGGCGGCCGACGTGGCGGCCCGGGTACTGCTGGCGCAGCCGCTGGAGGCGGTGGCCGTCGGCGGCGAGCGGACCGCCGTCGAGGCGGTGCTGGCCGACCGCCGGCTCACCCCGCTGCGGGCACTGGTCACGGGCCGGTTCCTGGACGTCCCGGACCCCAGGCACGCAGTGCTGGAGAAGGCGCCGTACCGCGACATCTGGATCCGGGTGATCGATCCCGACCAAGGCTGACGGCAGGAAGATGGCGCCATGACGCTGGAGCTGCTGGTGGTGCTGCTCGCGGTCGTCGCGCTGCTGTCCGGCGCGGCCCGCCGGGTCGGCATCCCGGCGCCGTTCGTGCTGGTGATCACCGGGCTGGCCCTCGGCTACCTGCCCGGCCTGCCGCGGGTCGAGCTCGACCCGCACGTCGTGCTCGTGCTCGTGATCCCGCCGCTGCTGTACGCCGCGGCCCTGAGCACCGCGTTCGCCGACTTCCGCGACAACCTGCGGCCGATCGCGCTGCTGTCGGTGGGGCTGGTGCTGGTGACGGCCTTCGCCGTCGGTGCGGTGGCCAAGGCGGTCGTGCCCGACCTGCCGTGGGCGGCGGCGTTGGCGCTCGGGGCCATCGTGGCGCCGCCGGACGCGATCTCGGCCACCTCCATCGCGCGCCGGCTGGCGCTCCCGCGCCGGGTGCTCACCATCCTCGAGGGCGAGAGCCTGCTCAACGACGCGACCGCCCTGGTGGCCTACCGGATCGCGGTGGCGGCGGCGCTGGTCGGCGGCAGCACCACCCTGACCGGCGCGGCCGGCGACTTCGTGCTGTCGGCGGCAGGGGGCGCCGCCGTCGGGTTCGCGCTCGCGTTCACGCTCGCGACGCTGCGCCGCCGGCTCGACGACCCGCTGCTCGAGAACGCCCTGTCGCTGCTGACCCCGTTCGCGGCCTACCTGCCGGCCGAGCAGCTCGGCGCGTCCGGCGTGCTGTCCGTCGTCGTCGCCGGGCTCTACCTGGGCCGGCGGGCGCCCTCGCTGCTGTCCTCCACCACCCGCCTGCAGGGCCAGGCGCTCTGGGCGATGGTGACGTTCCTGCTCGAGGGCTTCGTGTTCCTCATGATCGGGCTGCAGCTGCCGACCGTGGTGGACCAGCTCAGCGGCCGGTCGATGGGGCAGCTGGCCGGGGCCGCCGCCGCCGTCAGCGCGACCGTCATCGTCGTCCGCTTCGCCTGGGTCTTCCCGGCGACCTACCTGCCACGTCGCCTGAGCCGGCGGCTGCGGGCGCGCGACCCGGCGCCGCCGTGGCAGGCGCCGGCGCTCATCAGCTGGGCCGGGATGCGCGGCGTGGTGTCGCTCGCCGCCGCGTTCGCGCTGCCCAAGCAGATGCCGGACCGCGGCCTGATCCTGTTCCTGACGTTCTGCGTCATCCTCGTGACCCTGCTGCTGCAGGGCCTCACGTTGCCCTGGGTGGTGCACCGGCTCGGTCTCGACGATGCCGGCGCCGCCGAGCGCACCGAGCGGGCGGTGGCGGTGGCCGACCACCACATCGCCCGCACCGGGCTGATGGAGCTGGAGCGGATCCAGGCCGAGCGCGCGGTGCCGGACAGCGTCGGCGACGAGCTGCGCGGGCACCTCGAGGAGCGGGTCCGGCGGGCGCACGCGATTTTGGGTGGCTGCCCCGGCGAGGACGAGTACGACGACGGCGCCCGGGTCGAGGACGCCTCGGCGCTGGGCGACGCCGTCATCCTGAACGAGCTGCGCAGCGAGCTGGTGCAGGCCGAGCGGGCCGAGTTGCTGCGGCTGTACGAGCACCGCGACATCGACGACGAGGTGCTGCGCACGGTGCAGCAGCAACTCGACGTCGAGGAGCTGTCCCTGGGCGGAGGGGCGCCATGACCCAGGCCCTGGCCTACGGCGAGCCCCGAGGGCGCTGGGTGCTGGTCACCGCCGTCCTCGGGTCCGGGATGGTGTTCATCGATGGCACCGTGGTGAACGTCGCGCTGCCGCACATCGGGCGGTCGATCGGCGGCGGGCTCTCGGGGCTGACCTGGACCATCAACGCCTACACGCTGACGCTGGCCTCGCTGATCCTGCTCGGCGGCTCGCTGGGCGACCGCTTCGGCCGCCGGCGGGTGTTCGTGGTCGGCGTCGTGTGGTTCGCCCTCGCGTCGCTGCTGTGCGGGCTGGCGCCGAACGTCGGGACGCTGATCGCGGCCCGCGCCCTGCAGGGGGTCGGCGGGGCGCTCCTCACACCCGGGAGCCTGGCCCTGCTGCAGGCGTCGTTCCGGCCCGAGGACCGGGCCCGCGCGATCGGCGCCTGGTCCGGGTTGGCCGGCATCGCCGGTGCCGCCGGGCCGTTCCTCGGCGGCTGGCTGGTGGAGGTGGCCAGCTGGCGCTGGGTCTTCCTGCTGAACCTGCCGATCGCCGTGGCGGTCATCGCCCTGGCCCTCAGGCACGTGCCGGAGTCCCGCGACCCGGAGGCCTCGCAGCACGTCGACGTGCTCGGAGCCGTCCTGGTGGTCGTGGGGCTGGGCGGCCTCACCGACGGCCTGATCGCCTGGCAGGACAGAGGTCCGGGCTCGGCATCGGTGCTGGTGCCCCTCGTCGTGGGCCTCGGCTGCCTGGTGGTGTTCGGGCTGCGCGAGCGGTCCGCCGAGGAGCCGATGCTGCCGCTGAGCATCTTCACCTCAGGGCTGTTCAACGCCGCCAACGCGGTGACGTTCGCGGTCTACGCGGCCCTCGGCGGGGTCTTCTTCTGGCTGGTGCTCTACCTGCAGGTGGTGGCCGGCTTCTCGGCCATGGCGGCCGGCCTCAGCCTGCTGCCCGTGACGGTGCTGATGCTGCTGCTGTCCGCGCGGGCTGGTGCCCTCGCCACCCGCACCGGCCCGCGGCTGCCCATGACGGTCGGGCCGTTGCTGTGCGCCGTCGGCGTCGCGGCGCTGGCCGCCCTGGGCACGCACCCCTCCTACGTCGCCGACGTGCTGCCGCGGGTCGCGCTGTTCGGGTTGGGGCTGTCCCTGACGGTGGCGCCGTTGACGGCGACGGTGCTCGCCGCGGCGCCGGACCGGCACGCCGGGCTGGCCAGTGGCGTCAACAACGCGGTCGCCCGCGTCGCCGGCCTGCTGGCGGTGGCCGTGCTGCCGCTGGTCGCCGGGCTGAGCGGCGATGCCTACTCCCGCCCCGACCTGCTCACCCCGGCGTTCCGGACCGCGATGTGGTGCTGCGCCGCGCTGCTGGCGCTCGGCGGCGTGCTCGCCGCCGTCTTCGTGCGCACCCCCGCCGCCGAGGCGGCCCCGGTGCCGCGCTGCTGCCCGGTGGACGGGCCGCCTCTGCGGGAGTGCCCGCGGCACGGCGTCTCCGCCGTGCGCGGCATGGACGGCTCCTGAGCAGCGCGCCACACTCGGGCCATGGACCTCGACCAGGCGCGGGCCTTCCTGCGCGACAACCACCGCTCCGTGCTGGCCACCTCGCGCAGCGACGGCAGCCCGCAGATGGCACCGGTCCTGGCCGCGGTCGACGACCAGGGCCGGGTCGTGGTGTCCAGCCGCGAGGCGGCGTACAAGACCAAGCACCTGCGCAAGGACCCGCACGCCTGGCTGTGCGCCTTCCCTGACGGCTTCTACGGCGACTGGGTGCAGGTCGAGGGCACCGTCGAGGTGCTCTCGTTGCCCGCAGCGATGGAGCCGCTCGTCGAGTACTACCGGGCCGTGAACGGGGAGCACCCGGACTGGGACGAGTACCGGGCGGGGATGATCCGCGAGGAGCGGTGCCTGCTGCGGATGACGGTGGACCGGGCGGGGCCGGACCGCTCGGGTTGAGGCTTTGGGCTGGCCTCTCGCAGCCCGAGGCCGCTCGGCACCCGCAGGAGGGCTCTTACCTGAGGTGGGCCGGGCGCGGGACGTCGAGCAGCCCCAGCGCCCCGAGCAGCTCGTTCTGGATCTCGATGTCGGACACCCGGGAGCGGACCGTGTTGGCGGCCTGCCACATCACCAGGCCATTGGCCTGCTCGGCGTCCATGAGCGTCTGGAGGTAGGTCGGTCCCGCGTCGCTCGTCATCGTCACAGTCTCCCGCTTTTCCGGGCTCCTGTCAGAGGCGGTCAGCTGGCCTGCCCGATCTGCCCCAGTTTGCCCGCCATGCCACCCGCCGCACGCAGCGCCGCACCGGGCTCGAAGGGCGCCGGCTCCGACCGGCCGAACGCCGCCTTGGCCTCCTCGACGGCACCGAGCAGCAGCTCCGCGGCGCTGACCGACGACGGCCAGAGGTAGAGCGACATCGAGCCGGGGATGGTGTTGACCTCGTTGACGTGCAGCACGTCGTCGATGAGCAGGAAGTCCAGGCGGCCGACGCCCCGGACGCCCGTGACGTCGAGGACCGCCTTGGTGAGGCGCTCGGCCTCCTTCGTCACGGCGTCCGGCACCTGCGCCGGCAGCTCGCGCGGCGCCGCGACCAGCCCGTCGGTCTGCAGGTACTTCTGGCCGTAGGAGTAGATGCCCTCGGCGGCCGCCGGCGCGAGCGGCTTCTCCAGCAGCGAGGTGCGCAACTCCGGGTACGTCGAGTAGGCCAGGTTGAGGTCGACCGCGCCCTTGCTGAACGGCTCGAGCACCACCCCTTGGCGAAGGTGCACCGACGTCTTGGCCAGCGCGCGGGCGGTGTCCAGGTCCTCGACGACCTCGATGCCGATCGAGCTGCCGCCGAAGCGCGGCTTGACGATGTACGGCCCGTCGAAGGACGGCGCGAGGTCGCTCAGCGCCACCCGCGGCAGGGTCGGGATGCCGTTGGCCTGCAGCACCGCGCCGAACGCCAGCTTGTCCATGCCGAGGGCGGCGATCGGCGCCGGCCCACCGGTCAGCGGGATGCCGAGCTGGTCGAAGACCGCGTTGAGCCCGCCGTTCTCACCGGCGCCGCCGTGGCAGCAGTTGAGGGCCGCGTCGAGGGCCACGGGCTTGCCGCCGCCAAGGCCCTTCTTGGGCGTCTGGAAGCCACTGCCGAGCACCGCCTCGAGCTTGGTGCTGCCCTTGGGCGCGCCCTGGAGGAAGTCCTTGGCCTCGGCGCGCGGCGGGCACTGCACCCAGTCGCCGGTGCGCGTCCAGTACAGCGGCACGACGTCGTGGCCGGCATCGCGCAGCACACGCTCGCTCAGCAGGCCGGTCAGGATGCTGATGTCGTGCTCCGGGGACGGGCCGCCGAACACGATGGCCAGCTGGCCCACGGGAGCTCCTTACGGGTAGTGGTCGGGGAGGTCGTTCTCGAACAGTACGACGTCGCCGGCGGCGGACCGTTGCTCCATCAGCGTCACCGCGTCCTGGCGGGTCGGGACCGCGATGACCTCGGTGCCGCCACCGGCCGCGCCGCGCTGCAGGGCCTTGGCGTTGGTGCGTCCGACCACGACCAGGGTGGCCGCGCCGGCCTCCCGGACGGCCTGGCCGAGCTCAGTGTTGCGGACCGCCTGCACCGCACCCAGCTCCACCATCCCCGGCGTGACGACGTGCACCTGCCCGCCGGACCGCTCGGCCAGCCGGGAGGCCCGCCGTACCGCCTCGGCGGCACCTGCCGGGTTGGAGTTGTAGGTGTCGTCCAGGATCCAGCTGCCGTTGGGCAGCTCCAGCGGCTCCAGCCGGTGCGCCACGGTCGGCAGGTCGCTGAGCCGCTTGGCGAGCAGCGCCGGGTCGTCCCCGAGCGCGACCGCGGCACCGATCGCGCAGGCCGCGTTGGAGGGGTGCACGGTCTCGGGCAGCGACACCGGGCCCAGGTCCTCGCCGCGCACATACAGCCGGCCGTCGACGATCGCGACGTCCGCCGTCGGCTCGGTGACCGAGCAGCGGATGACCCTCTTCCCCTGCTGCGCAAGGGATTGCGCGAGCCCGCGCAGCAGGTCGTCGTCGGCGTTCAGGACCACGGTGCCGGCCTTGATGGTGATCTCGGCCTTGGCCGCGAGCACGCCCTCACGGGTCTTCATCCGCTGCAGGTGCACCTCGCCGATGGCGGTCAGCACCGCGATGTCGGGCGGGAACACCTCGCACAGGCTGGTGATCTCACCCGGCCCGTAGGTGCCCATCTCCGCGACGAACACCTCGGTGCCGGGCACCAGCCCCTCGTTGACCGCACGCGACAGCCCCATCGCGTTGTTGAACGACGCCGGGCTGGCGAGCACGGTGTGCGTCTGGGACAGCAGGTGGGCGAGGTAGTTCTTCGTGGTCGTCTTGCCGTAGGAGCCGGTGATGGCCACCACGGTCGGCCGGACCCGGGCCACCTTGTCCTTGGCCTGCAGCAGGAAGGTCCGCGCCAGCCGCTTCTCGACCGGCCTCACGGCGAGCAGCGCCACGTCGACCAGCACGGTGAGGAACAGCGAGGTG
>JAOPVD010000295.1 GCA_025966295.1 Frankiales bacterium
GACCTCGCGACGGTGGTGCGCAGCGCCCGGGTGGCCGCGGCGGCGTCGCTGGCCCGCACCCCCGACCTGCTGCCGCAGCTCAAGGACGCGGGGGTGGTGGACGCCGGCGGTCGTGGCTGGTGCGTGCTGCTGGAGGCCCTCGAGCGGGTCGTGACCGGTGCCGCGCCGGCCGCCGAGCCAGCCCTCGTGGTGCCGCGCGACCGCACCGGGCTGGCGGCCGCCCGGGAGGCCGGCAGCGACGCCTTCGGCTACGAGGTGCAGTTCCTGCTGCGCGGCACCACCGACGAGGCGGTGGCCCAGCTCAAGCAGGTCCTGGGCGGGCTGGGGGACTCCCTGGTCGTCGTCGGCGGCGAGGGGCTGTTCAACGTGCACGTGCACGTCAACGACGTCGGCGCCGCTGTCGAGGCCGGCGTCCGAGCCGGCCAGCCGTTCCGCATCACGGTGACCCGCTTCGCCGACCAGGTGGCCGCCCAGGCGCGGCCCGTGGTGGCCGGCCGGGCGATCGTCGCCGTGGCGCCGGGGGAGGCGCTCGCGGCGCTGTTCCGCGAGGCCGGGGCGCACGTCGTCGACGGCGGCCCGACCACCAACCCCTCCACCGCCGAGCTGCTCGTCGCGGTGCGCGGTGCCGCCACCGGCGAGATCGTGCTGCTGCCCAACGACGACAACGTCCGGGCCGTCGCCGTGGCCGCCGCCGAGCAGGCCCGTCGCGAGGGGATGGTGGTGGCAGTGGTGCCGACCCGCTGCGTCCTGCAGGGCCTCGCGGCGGTGAGCGTCGCGGACCCGGAGCGGGCGTTCGACGACGATGTCGCGGCGATGGCCGCCGCCGCCGGCGCCACCCGCTGGGCGGAGGTGACCCAGGCGGTGCGCGACGCCGGTACCGAGGCCGGGCCCGTGCGGGCGGGCGACGTGCTCGGGCTGCTGGAGGGCAAGGTCACGGTGGTCGGCCACGACGTGGAGCAGGTCGCGCAGGAGCTGCTGCGCCGGCTGCTGGAGGGCGGTGGTGAGCTCGCGACCGTGCTCGTCGGCGCCCAGGCCGATCCCGGGACGGGCCCGCGGCTGGCAGCGCACCTGGAGCGGGAGCACCCGGCCCTGGAGGTGCTGGTGCTGCCCGGTGGCCAGCCGCACTACCCGCTGCTGCTCGGCGTCGAATGAGGCTCGACACCCCCCTGGCCAAGGCGCTCGGGGCCAAGAACGGCAAGGCCCTGGAGGCCAAGCTCGGGCTCGTCACCACCGGCGACCTGCTGCGGCACTACCCCCGCCGCTACGCCGAGCGCGGCAAGCTGACCCCGCTCAAGGAGCTGGCGGTCGGCGAGCACGTCACCGTCTGGGCCCGAGTCCTGCGGTCGGGCTTCCGCAAGACCCAGTCCGGCAAGTGGCTCACCGAGGTCGTGGTGACCGACGGCACGGGCACGCTGACGCTGGCCTTCTTCGCCAAGAACCAGAGCATGGCGACCTGGCGGGCCGAGCAGACCCGGGAGGGCCAGGAGGGTCTGTTCGCGGGCACGGTCAACACCTTCCGCGACACCCTGCAGCTGCTGCACCCGGAGGTGTTCCTGGGCGAGGACGACGGCCGCTTCGCCGAGGGCCTGGTGCCGGTCTACCCGGCCGCCGCCAGCCTGGCCTCCTGGAACATCGCCAAGGCGGTGCACACCGTGCTCGGGACGGCCGAGCTGGGCGCCGACCCGCTGCCGCCCGAGGTCCGCGACCGCCACCAGCTGCTCCCGCTCCCGGACGCGCTCCGGCAGATCCACCGGCCCGCCTCCTACGCCGAGGTCGAGCGGGCCCAGCAGCGGCTGCGCTGGGACGAGGCGTTCGTGCTGCAGGTCACGCTGGCGCAGCGTCGGGCGCAGCTGCAGGCCCAGGGCGGCACGCCGCGTCCCGGCCGGGCCGGCGGCCTCCTGGAGGCGTTCGACGCCGTCCTGCCGTTCACCCTCACCGCCGGCCAGGCCGAGGTCGGGGCGGTGCTCGAGGCCGAGCTCGCCGCGCCGCACCCGATGCACCGGCTGCTGCAGGGCGAGGTCGGCAGCGGCAAGACGCTGGTCGCCCTGCGGGCCATGCTGCGGGTGGTGGACAGCGGCGGCCAGGCCGCGCTGCTGGCGCCCACCGAGGTGCTGGCCCAGCAGCACGCCCGCTCCCTGCGCGCGCTGCTCGGCCCGCTCGCCACCGCCGGTGAGCTCGGCAGCCCCGAGGTGGCGACCCGGGTGGCGCTCCTGACCGGCTCGCTGGGCGCCGCCGGCCGGCGGGCGGCGCTCGCCGAGGCGGCCTCCGGCGAGGGCGGCATCGTGGTCGGCACCCACGCCCTGCTCAGCGAAGGCGTCGACTTCCACGACCTGGGTCTCGTCATCGTCGACGAGCAGCACCGCTTCGGCGTCGAGCAGCGCGACGCGCTGCGCGCCAAGGGTGCCGCGCCGCACGTGCTGGTGATGACGGCGACGCCCATCCCGCGCACGGTCGCGATGACCGTGTACGGCGACCTCGAGGTGTCCACGCTGACCGAGCTGCCGGCCGGCCGGTCGCCGATCCAGACGCACGTCGTACCGGCCGGGGGCAAGGCCTTCGACCGGGTCTGGGAGCGGATCCGCGAGGAGGTCGCCGCCGGGCGGCAGGCGTTCGTGGTCTGCCCGCGCATCGGGGGCGAGGACAAGGACGAGGAGAACGACGAGCCGGGCCGCCGGCCGGCCGCGGCGGTCGCCGAGGTCGCACCGGCGCTCACCGGCGGGCCGCTCGCCGGGTTGCGGGTGGAGGCGCTGCACGGCCGCCTGGCCCCGGAGGTCAAGGAGGAGGTGATGGGCCGCTTCGCCGCCGGCCAGGTTGACGTGCTCGTCGCCACCACCGTCATCGAGGTCGGCGTCGATGTGCCCAACGCCACCGTGATGGTGGTGCTCGACCCGGACCGCTTCGGCATCAGCCAGCTGCACCAGCTGCGCGGCCGGGTCGGGCGCGGTGGCCACGCCGGCCTGTGCCTGCTGGTCACCGAGGTGGACGCCCTCAGCCCGGCGGGGGAGCGGCTGAAGGCGGTGGCCTCGACCACCGACGGCTTCGTGCTCTCCCGGGTCGACCTGGAGCAGCGTCGCGAGGGCGACGTGCTGGGTGCCGCCCAGTCCGGCAGCCGCTCGTCGCTGCGGATGCTGCAGCTGCTCCGCGACGAGGAGCTCATCCTCGAGGCCCGGCAGGAGGCGGTCGCCGTCGTGCAGGCCGACCCGGCGCTGGCCAGGCACCCGGCGCTGCAGGAGGCGGTCTCGCAGATCCTCGACGCCGAGCGCGCCGAGTACCTCGAGAAGGCCTGAGCGCCCGCCTGTCGCCAGGGCCGGCGGGGGCTCCGCTGATAACGTGGCCACGTGGATCCCGGGTCCACGCCCCCGGACGACACCGACTCAGGAGACCGCATGCCCGGCGCCTCGCTGCGCATCCAGAGCGTGCTGTTCCACAGCGACCCGGCCGGCGTCAGGCGGCTGGTCGAGAGCCTGGCCAACGCCACCCGGATCGCCCGCGGGGCGGCGCTGGTCGACACCGCGCACCTCGCCCTCGGCGACTCCGGCGACGGCCCGTCGCTGCGCCCCGACCAGGTCGAGGAGCTGCGTGCGCTGGTGGGCGACGCCTTCAGCTTCGAGTACGCCTTCTTCGGCGCCAACCTGGGCCACGGCGGCGGCCAGAACCGCCTCGCGGAGGGGCTGACCGAGGACCTGCTGCTCGTCATCAACCCGGATGCTGTCGCCGAGCCCTTGCTCGTCGCCCGCCTCGCCGAGCGGATGCTCGACCCGAGCATCGGCATCGCCGAGGCCCGGCAGCTCCCGGTCGAGCACCCCAAGGAGTACGACCCGGTCGCCGGCGCCACGCCCTGGGCCAGCATGGCGTGCGCGCTGCTGCGCGGTGCCGCCGTACGTCAGGTGGGGCTCTTCGACGCCGCGACCTTCTTCATGCACGGCGACGACGTGGACCTGTCGTGGCGGATGCGGCTGGCGGGCTGGGCCGTCGCGCACCAGCCGCAGGCGCGGGTGTTCCACGACAAGGCGATCGGCACCCACGGCTACATCGAGGCCGGGCCGGTGGAGCTGGTGCACGGGCCGCTCGGCAGCCTGCTGCTGGCCTACAAGTACAGCCGCGACGACCAGGTCGAGGCGCTGGCGGAGCAGCTGCGCCAGGGCTCGCCGGAGCAGCAGGAGGCGCTGCGGCTGTACGAGGAGCGCGTCGCAGCCGGTGCGCTCCCGTCGCCCCGGCTCGACCCCGAGGGGCGGGTGGCTGCCTTCTCGCAGGGCAACTTCGCGCACCACCGGTTCTGAGAGCAGGGGACATGGCAGGCAAGTACGCGTTCGCGTTCGACGAGAGCTCGGTCTACGCCAAGGTCCGCGACGTGCTGGTGCGGGCCGCCCGGCCCGGCACCGTGATCGACCTGGGCTGTGGCTTCGGCGCCCTGGCCGAGGTGTCCCGCTCGCACGGGATGACGTACGTGGGGGCCGACCTCGAGCGCGAGGGCCTGGAGGACCTGGAGCGTCGCGGGTTCGCGACCCACCAGCTCGACCTCACCGACCTGCGCGCCGTCGAGGCGCTGCTGGACAAGGTCGCCACCGACGGGCCGATCAGCGCGATCCTGATGCTCGACACCCTGGAGCATCTGCCCGAGCCGTGGAAGGTGCTCGAGCTGCTGTCCGGCGCCGCCAGCCGCTGGGGGTCGCCCGCCCTCGTCGTGAGCATCCCCAACGTCACGCACATCGACGTCGCCGCCAAGCTCCTCGCCGGGCGCTGGGACGTCACCCCGACCGGGCTGCTCGACAGCACGCACCTGCAGATGTTCTCCGGCGCGCGCGTCGACACGATGCTGCGGACCAGCGGCTGGTACGAGTGCGAGCGCGCCGACTTCAAGCTCAACCACAGCGACCAGAGCTTCCCGACCGACCTGCCGCTGCTGGTCGCCGGCTCGCCGCTGTCGGATCTGGTGCGCCTGGTCCGCGGCGACGCCGACCCGTACGCCTACGTCAACCAGTTCGTCCGCGCCTACGTCCCGGGGGCCGCCGGCACGGGCGCGCCGGCCGTCCAGGCGACGCCCGCGCCGTTCCTGTCGGTGCTGGTGCGCACCACCGGCAAGCGCCCCGAGTCGCTGCGCGACCTGCTGCTGTGCCTGGCCGCGCAGACCGACGAGGACCTCGAGGTGCTGCTGCTCGCGCACGGCGTCGAGCCCGACCTGATGTCCGAGATCGGCGTGCTGGTCGCGCAGCAGGCGGCGTCACTGCAGCAGCGGCTGCGGCTGGTCCCGGTCGAGCCCGGCGGCGGCCGCAGCCGTCCGCTCAACGCCGGCGTCGAGGCCGCGCACGGCCGCTACGTCGCCGTCGTCGACGACGACGACGTCGTGACCTCGGGCTACGTCGCCGAGTTCCGCCGGCTCGCCGACCAGGCCCCCGGCCGGGTGCTGCGCACCGTCGTCGTGGAGCAGGACGTCGAGGAGCGCAACTGGAGCGGCGTCGCCGGTTACGCCGCCACCTCGGCGTTCCGCTATGCCTACCCGCCCGACTACGACGTGCTGATGCACATGGTCGACAACTTCACGCCGTTCTGCGGCCTGGCGTTCCCGCGGGCGCTGTTCCAGCACCTCGGCCACCGCTTCGACGAGTCGCTGCCGGTGCTCGAGGACTGGGAGATGCAGCTGCGCTCGATCCAGCTGTGCGGTGTCCACAGCAGCCCGGTGCCCACCTCGATCTACCACCGGTGGGCGCACGGGACGGGCAACAACTCCAACGTCATGCACACCGACGAGCACTGGGCCGCGGCCCGCGGGCGGGTCGCCTCCGACATGGACGCCCGGCCGCTGATGCTGCCGCGCGGCAGCTTCAGCAGCCTGCAGCGGCAGCTGTCGGACCGGGTCGTGCTCGAGCTCGAGGCCGAGATCGAGCGGCGGGGCGACGAGATGCAGCGGCTCGCGGCCGCGCTGGACGAGGCCGCACGGCTGCCGGCCGAGATGCGCGCCTCCACCAGCTGGCGCGTGACCGCGCCGCTGCGGGCCGTCTCCGAGCGACTGCGCGGGCGCGGACGCTCGTGACCTCTCCGGACACCCCGCTCGTCGCGCGGCGGTCCCGCTGGCTCTTGCTCGGTACCTTCGTCGCCCTGCTGCTCGTCTACGTGCCGCTGCTGGGCCCGTCGCTCGTCGGGGCCCGGACCTTCGTGGAGACCGGGCTGGTCCTGCGCTTCGAGCCGTGGAGCACCGAGGCGCCGCTCAAGGACCAGCAGCACGTCACCATCGCGCACGACACGCTCGACTTCTACCTGCCGAAGATGAGCGTGTTCGCCGACCACCTCAAGCACGGCGACCTCGCCACCTGGGAGCCCTACGCCGCCGGCGGCGGGCCGCTGGGCACGGTGCCGGAGGCGGCCACGCTGTCGCCGCTGAGCCTGCCGTACTGGGTGCTGCCGCTGGAGTACGCGCCCGGCTTCGTGCGGCTGCTCGAGGTCCTCGTCGCCGTCGGCTTCATGTACCTGTTCCTGCGGCGCCTGAAGCTGCCTCCCGGACCGGCCCTGCTGGGCGGGATGCTCTACAGCACCTCGGCGTTCGTGGTGCTGTGGAACAACTGGCCGCAGGCGCAGGTCGCGGCCCTGATCCCCAGCCTGTTCTGGGCGGTCGAACGGCTGCTGCAGCTGCGCACCGTCAAGGCGGTGGTGCCGCTCGCCCTGTCGGTCGGCGCGCTGCTGCTGGCCAGCTTCCCGGCCGTGATGGTCTACGCCTGCTACCTCGTCGGGCCCTACGTGCTGGTCCGCACCGTCCGCTGGCGGGTGCCGTCGCGCGAGCTGCTGCGGAGCTGGCTGCTGCCGGCCGGTGGCGTGCTGCTCGGGCTGTCGCTGGCGGCTATCCAGCTGCTGCCGTTCGCGCAGCACCTGCAGACCCTCGACCTGGCCTACCGCGCGCAGAGCCCGAAGGCGCACCCGCCGACGCAGTCGCTGCTGACCGTGCTGTCGCCGTACGCCTTCGGCACCGAGACCGACCTCACCTACTTCGGCTACAAGAACACCGTCGAGACCATCGCGTTCTTCGGCGTGGTGGGCGTCGTGCTCTGCCTGCTCGGGCTGGCGCTGCGGGTGCGCGGCCCGGTCGCGGAGCGGGTGACGCTCTACTTCCTCAGCGCCGTCGTGGTGCTGGTGCTCGTGGGCTGGGTGAGCGAGGACGCGCTCCGGCTCGCGCAGCAGCTGCCCTTCGTCGGCTCCAGCTTCATCGGCCGGATCCGGGTGGTCCTCGGGTTCTCCCTGGCGGTGCTGGCCGCGATCGGCGTCGACAAGCTGCTACGGCTGCCGGAGGCCCGCAGACCGGTGCGCTGGTGGGCGCTGGTGCCGCTGTTCGGCGTGCTGCTGTTCGGCCTGCAGGTCTGCCGCTCCGCCTGGCACACCGCCCAGGTCATGGGCCGCACCTCGGTGATGGTGGACAACAGCGTCCTGCCGTTGGCCGTCGGCGCGGTGCTGGTCGTGGTCCTCGTCGTGGCGCTGCGCCGCGGTCGGCTGGGCCTGGTGGCCGTGGGGCTGTTGCCGCTGCTGCTGGCCGTGGAGGCGTTCGTCTTCATCGCCCCGCGCTGGCCGAGCGAGCCGCCCAAGCAGTTCTACCCGCGCACCGAGGTGCACGACTTCCTCGCGCGCAACCTCGGCTCGGAGCGCTTCGGCTCCACCCGCGGCGTGATGTTCCCGAGCACCGCCACCTACTACCGGCTGCGGGCGGTCAACGGCCACACCTTCACCAGCCCCACCTGGCACGACATGGTCGAGCGCATCAGCCCCGAGATGCGGCAGGGGCCGACCCTCACGCTGCTGGGCGACGACGAGCGCACCGCGCGGTCCCCGCTGCTGGACCGCCTGGCCGACAAGTACTTCGTCACCAGCCTCAACCACCCCGTGTACGGCGCGCGCGTCGGCGGGCCCGTCGCCACGGGCAGCGTCACGGTCAGCGGCGGCACCGAGGTCCGGGCCCGGCTCGCCGCCGGTCCCCGGCGGGCCCTGGTGGTCGGGCTCGCCGCGCCCCTCACCGGCTCGGCGCAGGCGTCGCTCACCGCGACCTTCACCGACGCCCGCGGCACCGTCGTCGGCACCGTCGTCCGGCGGGGCCTCGCGGCCGGGCAGGCCGGCGCGCTGGCCGTGCCCTTCGCGGGCGAGAGCGGCCCGCTCAGCACCGCCACCGGGGTCCGGATCCGCTTCGACGGGGTCAGCGCGAAGGTGGCCACCGTCGCCGACGGCACCGCCGCGCTGGGGGAGGTCCGCCCGCAGGCCGACGGGCTGCGGCTGGTGCTCGCCGCCGAGGCGGTCGTCTACCAGCGGCTGACCGCGCTGCCCCGCATCCGGTTCGCGACCCGGGCCGCCTACGAGCCGGACCCGGCGCGGGGCCTGGACGCGCTCGCCACCGGCAAGGTGGCGCCGGACCAGGTGCTGCTCGAGGACAAGCCGGCGGTGGCCGACCTCGGCGGCACCGGCCGGGTGGTGCTGCGCGAGGACTCCGGTGAGCGGCTGCGGGTGACCACCACCTCGACGGCCGGCGGCTGGCTCGTCGTCGCCGACGCGATGCAGCACGGCTGGGTGGCCCAGGTCGACGGCCGGGCGGTGGCGCTACGGCACGCCGACCACGCCGGCGTCGCCGTACAGGTGCCGGCCGGCACGCACGAGGTGGTGCTGCACTACACCGCCCCGGGCTTCGGGCCCGGCCGGCTGCTGACGATCGCCACCGCACTGCTGCTGGTGCTCCTCAGCGTCGCGGACCGGGTGCCACGACCCGGACGCAGGTACGCTCACCGGGGTCTTGACGCCCCCGTGGTGGCGCCGCAGCGAAGGGAAAGCGTTGTCGACGACCGTCAGTGAGGTGTGGGGTTTCCGCACGCTCGTCTGGAACTTCGCGCAGCGCGAGCTCAAGGGCAAGTACAAGCGCTCCACCCTCGGGTGGGCCTGGTCGCTCATCAACCCGGTCGCGACGCTGCTCATCTACACGGTGGTCTTCGCGACCATCTTCAAGGCCGACCCGCCCGGGCTGGGCAACGGTGACAGCGGCAACTACACGCTGTTCCTGTTCAGCGGCCTGGTGCTGTGGAACTTCTTCTCCAACACGGTCAACGGCGCGATGGCGTCGCTCATCTCGGTCGGCCCGCTGCTGCGGAAGATCTACTTCCCGCCGTTCGCGCCGGTCGCCGGCGGGCTGCTCGCCAACGGCGTCCAGAGCCTCATCGAGGTCGGCGTCCTGCTGGTCGTGATGATCGCCCTGGTGAACGTCTCGTTCACGCTGCTGCTCGTGCCGCTGCTGCTGGTGCTGCTGGCGCTGTTCGCGCTCGGCATCGGCCTGGTGCTGTCGGTCTGGAACGTCTACTACCGCGACGTGTCGTACCTGGTCGGGCTCGGCCTGCAGCTCATCTTCTACGCCACCCCGATCATCTACCCGCCCTCGTTCATCCCGGAGCACGCGCACGGCGTACCGCTGCGGCAGCTGCTGGAGCTCAACCCGATGTCGCAGTTCGTGTCGGCGTTCCGGGCCGTGGTCTACGACCTGCGCGTCCCGAGCTCCGCGCAGCTGGGCGGCCTGGTGCTCACGTCGGCGCTGAGCGTGACGATCGGCTGGTGGGTGTTCCACCGCCGCGCCCGCGACGTGAGCGAGGAGCTCTAGTGACCTCCGGCGCCATCGTCGTCGATGACCTGTCGAAGCGGTTCCGGCTCTACACCGACAAGCGGTCGACGCTCAAGGAGCGCTTCGTCCGCCGGCAGGGCAACAGCTACGACGACTTCTGGGCCCTGCGTGACGTCTCGCTGGCCGTGCCGGAGGGCTCCACCTTCGGGCTGATCGGGCACAACGGCTCGGGCAAGTCGACGCTGCTGAAGATGATGGCCGGCATCCACCGGCCGACGTCCGGCTCGCTGTCCGTCAACGGCAGGGTGTCGGCGCTGCTGGAGCTCGGTGCCGGCTTCCACCCCGAGCTGTCCGGCCGCGACAACATCCTGCTCAACGGCGCCATCCTGGGCATGGGCAAGAAGCAGATCCTGGACGCGCTCGACGAGATCGTGGAGTTCTCCGGGCTCGAGCAGTTCATCGACACCCCGGTGAAGGTCTACTCGAGCGGCATGTACGTCCGGCTCGGCTTCTCCATCGCCGTCAACCTCGATCCTGAGATCCTCATCATCGACGAGATCGTGGCGGTCGGGGACGAGGAGTTCCAGCGGCGCTGCTTCGACCACCTCCACGAGCTGCGCAAGCGTGGCGTGACGATCGTGTTCGTCAGCCACTCCCTGGCGCTCGTGCAGACGCTCTGCGACGAGGTCGCCTGGCTCGACCACGGCCAGCTCAAGTCGATCGGGCCGGCGGTGCAGGTCGTCGACGAGTACCTCGCGGTCGTCAACAGCGACGAGCGCAGCCGCCTCAGCGACGACGAGCAGACCCGCGCGGAGGAGCAGAGCGCCCCGTCGGTGGGCGCCGGCCGGCGCGGCAGCGGCGAGGTGGTCGTCAGCCGCGTCGAGTTCCTCGACGGCGCCGGGCGGGCCGTGCAGGCCGTGCCGCACGGCGACCCGCTGGTGGTGCGGCTGCACTACCGCGCGACCGAGCCCGTGCAGGACCCCGTCTTCGGACTGGCGTTCGTCAACGAGCACGGCCTCCCGCTCGCCGGCCCCAACACCCGGCTGTCGGCCGTCCCCACCGGGACCCTGGAGGGCGCCGGCCACGTCGACTTCGCGCTGGCGTCGCTGCCGTTCGTGCCCGGCACCTACCAGCTGACGGCCGCCATCACCGACGCCTCCACGACGCACGTCTTCGACCACCGCGACAAGGCGTTCTCCTTCCACGTCCAGCCCGGTCCGGGTGTCCAGCCGACCGGGTACGTCGCGCTGGACGGGCAATGGACCGGTCCGGTGCGGGAGACCGCTGCCGCGCTCCCGCACGACGGCGTCCCCTCCTGACCGAGGAGCTGGCATGACCAGGGTCATCGCCGGGTCGGCGGGCGGACGGCGGCTCGTGGTGCCGTCCGGCTCGCTCACCCGTCCCACCTCCGACCGGGCCCGCGAGGGGCTGTTCTCGACGCTGCAGTCGCTCATCGACCTGGAGGGCGCCGCGGTCCTCGACCTCTACGCCGGGTCCGGCGCGCTCGGGCTCGAGGCGCTGTCGCGGGGAGCCGGCCGGGCCACTCTGGTCGACGACGACCCGCGTGCGCTGGCCGCCATGCGCACCAACGCCCAGGAGCTCGAACTGCCGGCGACCGTGGTCGAGGCCGACGTAGGCCGGTTCCTGCAGGGCGACGTCGCGCCGTACGACGTGCTCCTGCTGGACCCGCCCTACGACGTCGACGTCGACCCGGTGCTCGCGGCCCTGCTGCCTTGGGTCGGGCCGGACGCGGTGGTCATGGTCGAGCGCCGCACCCGGGGACCGGTGCCGACCCCGCCCCGCGAGCTGCGGGAGCTGCGATCCCGTCGCTACGGGGAAGCAACGCTCTGGTACTTTTCCCGATCATGAGAAGGGCCGTCTGCCCGGGATCGTTCGACCCGGTGACCCTCGGACACCTCGACATCATCGGCCGGGCCAGTGCCCTGTACGACGAGGTCGTGGTGGCCGTCGGGCTGAACGCCAGCAAGAACCGGATGTTCTCCTTCGAGGAGCGCACCGAGATGCTCCGCGAGGCCACCGCCGAGTACCCGAACGTCAAGGTCGACAGCTTCGACGGGCTCATCGTCGACTTCTGCAAGGCCCACGAGATCCAGGTCATCGTCAAGGGGCTGCGGGCCATCAGCGACTTCGACTACGAGCTGCAGATGGCGCAGATGAACCACGGCCTGCAGGGCGTCGAGACGATGTTCATGAC
>JAOPVD010000298.1 GCA_025966295.1 Frankiales bacterium
CCAGCAGCACGGCCAGGCCCGCGGCATCGCCCGGCTCGGCGAACAGGCCGGCGTCGCCGACCAGCCGACGGGTCTCGTGCACGTCGAACGCGACGACCGGCACCCCGAACGCCATGTACTCCATGGCCTTGACCGGCGACACGACCGCTTCCAGGTTGGGCTCCAGGCCGACGTCGGCGGTGGCCAGGTAGTGGAAGGCCAGCGTCTGTTCGGCCCAGCCCGGGAAGCTGGTGTGGCCCTTCACGCCGAGCTCGCGGGCCAGCTCGACGCAGGCCTGGCGGCTCTCGCCGTCCCCCACGAAGGCCACGTGCACGTCGGTGCGGCCGAGGTCGTGCACGAGGTGCGCCACCGCCCGCACGGCGAGCTCGACACGGTCCTGCGGACCCATCAGGCCGAGGTACACGCAGAGCGCCGAGCGGCCGGCCCGCAGTCCGGGCAGCGGACGGCTGCTGTCGAGCTGCGCCAGCCGCGGCCCGTTGCCGACCACCGTGACGGCCTCCCGCGGCACACCGCCGCGGCTGAGGGCGATGTCGCGCAGCGAACCGTTCACGGTGAGCACGTGGTCCGCGCGGCGGTAGCTCGCCCGCTCGAGGCGGAGCAGCAGCCGGTGCACCAGCCGGTCGCGTCCGCCGTACCGGGCCGTGAACAGCTCCGGGGACAGCTCGCGCTGGTCGAACACGACCGGGATCCCCAGCAGCCGGTAGGGGGCGGTGACGAGGAAGTAGATGTCCGGCGTGCCGCTGACCTGGATGAGGTCCACCCCGCGGCGCAGGAACGCGAGCAGCGCCAGTGCGCTGGCGGCGAGCAGCGCGTAGCCGTACTCGCGGACGAAGCCGAGCTTGCTCCGCGCGTCCGGCGGCGCCCAGTACTCGCGCAGCCGCACACCGGGCACGCAGGCGTTGCCCCTGTCGCGGCGGCAGATGACTGTCACGTCGTAGCCGGCTTCGACCAGAGCGCTGGCCTGCTTGCGCAGCCGGTGGTCGCGGGCCAGCGGCACGTTCTCGACGATGAGCAGGACGCGGGGCGCGGCGCTGCGCTGGACCGTCATGGGCCGGCCAGCATGAGGACACCGAAGCCGGCGACCAGCCCGGTGAGGCTCCACTGGTAGACCTGCTCGCCGGCGCGGCTGAACAGCCGCCGGCCGACGACCAGGTAGACGGTGGCGGCGGTGAGCGGCAGCGTCAGCCACAGCGCCGGCACCACCGCCGGCGAGGAGGCGGCGAAGACCACGACGAGCTGGATGCTGGCCATCAGGCCGTAGCAGAAAGCGATGCTGCGCCGGATCTGCGTCTTGTCGGCGAAGGTGGTCCCGACGATCAGCGTGAGCAGCCCGCCGCCGAGGTTCGAGGCGCCGTGCACGAGCCCGAGCAGCACCAGGAGCGGCCGCAGGTGGCCGCGCACGAACCCGGCGAACACGTGCTGCACCGGCGCGATGAGCCGGATGACCGCGGTGGCCAGCAGCATGCCGCCGACGACAGCGCGCATCCCGCCTGGGGACCCGACGACCAGCGCCAGCGCCGTGGCCACGAGCACGGCCGGGGCGCTGTAGCTCAGGAACAGCCGGCGGATCGGCTCCAGCTGCAGGCCGCCGCTGCTGGCGACCTGCAGCGCGCTGACCGTCAGCGAGCAGGGCAGCAGGTACGCCAGCACCAGCTCGAAGGGGACGCCCAGGAGCAGCAGCGTCGGGGTGCCGAACACCAGCAGCCCGACGCCGAACACCGACTGCACCGCCGCGAGCACGGCGACGGTGACGACCATCGCCGGCGCAGGCACGGCCTGGTCGCCCACCAGCAGGGCGTCCATCAGCATCGGAGCCTCCTAGTCCACGTCGTCGCCGTCGGGCAGCCGGCCTAGCCGGATCACCCCGTCGCAGATGTCGAAGCGGGTCAGCGAGCCGCGGCCGACGGGGATGCGCCACTCCGGGCCCTCGACCCCGGTGAGCCAGGACACCGCGAGCCGCACCATGACGGCGTGGGTGACGGCGGCGACGGACTCGCCGGCGTGCCGGCCCCCGATCAGCTGCAGCGCCTCGATCATCCGGCTGCGGGCGTCGGACAGCCGTTCGCCGGCAGGGCAGACGGCCTGGCCGGGTGAGCCCGTGTAGAGCGCGAACGCCGCGGGGTCGAAGGCATGCGCCTCGGGCCCGGTCATCCCCTCCCAGGCGCCGTAGTCGACGTTGTTGAGCCCGTAGAGCACGCGGAGGTCGGGAAGCCGGGACTCGTCGGCGATGATCTGCGCGGTCGCGAGGGTGCGCCGCAGCGGCCCGGCGTACACCGCCTCGAGGCCGACGCCGCTGAGGGCCCGGGCCGCGTCGACCGCGTCCTGGTAGCCCTGCGCGTCGAGCGGCACGTCCCGGCGCCCTCGGTACCGGTTCTGGACGTTGAGGGTGGTCGTCCCGTGCCGCACCACGTAGACGTGGCAGGTCCCGACCGGGCTCTGCTCGGTGAGCGGGACGAGGTCGAGCTGTTGCGTCATGAGGCTTCCCCTGATCGTCGGTCGGACGTGCGCGCGGTGCGCCTGGTGTTGTGCTGGTACGGGCCGTGCAGGTGGCCGAGCCCCTGCAGCCGGCTGACGATCTCGGCGGCGACCGCGGCGACCGGCCTGCCGGCGGCGGCGACCAGCACGTCGTGGTGCAGAACGCAGTCCCGGTGGTGCTCCCCGGTGAGCAGGTGCAGGTGCACGCCGCGCCGCTGCCGGACGCCGCTGGCGTCGACGGCCACCACGCCAGGAGTCACCTGCTGGCCACCGACCACGCGGCGGTCGTCGAACTCGGCCAGCTGCCCCACCAGGGCGCGGACCAGGTTCCGCGGCGCCGCCCCGGTGCAGGAGCTCACCTGGAGCAGCAGGCCGGGCAGGCCGTGCGCGGCCGCTGCCCGCCGCAGCACCGCGGCCACCCGCCGGTCGGTGATCCACTCCGGGATCTCACCGCCTTCGGTGAGCAGCGCGCGCAGCCGCGTGCCGGACAGGGCGCGCACGGTGCCGCCCTCCGGCACCTCGCTGAGCGGCAGGTAGCTGGCCGACTCCTCGACGTAGACCAGCTGCTCGAAGTCGACGACGGCGAGGCCGATCTCGGCGGCGTGCTCCCGGGCCAGCTGCTGGGCGGCGTACGGCGGGTAGAAGACGGTCCCGTCGGCGCGGGCGCCGGGACCGGCGTGGTCGCGCCCGAGGATGAAGTGCGTGGCCCCGTAGTTGCGGCGGATCAACGCGTGCCAGACGGCCTCGCGGGGGCCGGCCATCCGCATCGCCAGCGGCAGCAGCGACAGCAGCGCCGAGCCGGGCGGGTAGGTGGACAGCAGCTCCCGGTAGCACTTCACCCGGACCACCGCGTCCACGTCGCCGGGGCGCGTGACCCCGACCACGGGATGCAGCAGCACCTTGGCGTCGCAGGCCCGCGCGGCCCGCAGCGTGAGCTCCTGGTGGGCCCGGTGCATCGGGTTGCGCGTCTGGAAGGCGACGACCCGGTCCCAGCCCCGCTCCCCCAGCTCGGCGCGCAGCTCCGCCGGGGTGTGCCGCAGCTCCCGGAAGTCGTGGTGCTCGACGGGACGGACCACCTCGAGGACACCCGCGACGTACCAGGGGTGGGTGTGGCGCAGCAGGTGCGCGACACCGGGATGCGCCAGGTCGGCGGTGCCGAAGACGGCGAGGGCCTCGGCGTAGAGGTCGGGCCGCCACGCCTCGCGTACCTCCAGCCGGGCCAGCAGCGTCCCGTCCTGGTCGCGCAGGCTGAGCCACCGCTGCGCGTCGAGCTGCCTGACCACGGCCGTCGGCACGTCGAGCATCACGGGGACCGGCCACAGCTGCCCGTCGGCGAGCCGCATCCGGGAGCACACCGACAGGTGGTCACGCTCGCCGAGGAAGCTGGTGAGCGGGGCGAAGCCGCCGCAGGCCAGCAGCTCCAGGTCGCACCGCTGGCGCAGCGACAGGCACCAGCTCACGTCGGCGCGTGCGCGTGGCGCCGACGGTACGAGGCGGACGGTCGTCATGACACGGCCTTCCAGGGAGCGAGGCGGGACGGGGCGCCGCCGGGCCGGCCGATCACCGTCGGCACGTGCCGGGCCTGGGCGGTGCGTTCCGGCGACGTACGGCGCCGGAACGGTGCGCCGCCGGCGTTGTTGAGCACCGCGCCGTCGATCCGGCGCCCGACCTGCTGCAGCTGCCGCAGGGCCTCGCGCACGCTGTTCCGGTGCGTCCGGCGGGCGTCCGCGACGAGCATCACCACGTCCGCCGCCCCAACCAGGGCCAGCGAGTCCGGCCGGGTCAGCAGCGCACCGGCGTCGATCACCACCAGGTCGGCGTGCGAGGCGGCCAGGCCGATGGTCGTGCTGAGGGCGGACTCGGCGTGCGCCCGGCGGGCGTTGAGGACCTGCAGCCCCGGCACGCAGGTGGAGGCCAGGACGTGCTCGAGCCAGGGCTCCTCCTGGAACGGCGCCACCCCGTCCTGCTGCGTCACCACGACGGTCCCGGACTCGGGCGTGGGGATGTCGCCGGAGACGAGGATGACCCGCCGGTGCGGGCTGGCGAGGGTGACGGCCAGGGACGCCGCGGTCACGCTGGTGCCCTCGCCGGCCCCCGGGCTGCTGACCAGCACCCGCTTCGCCTGCCGGTCGTGGCACAGCCGGAGGACCTTGGTGCCCAGGTAGCCGTAGCCGGCCTCGGTGATGACCGGTGGTGTGAGGTCGGTGGCCAGGCGCGCCGGCTCGACCCTGCCGCCCTCGCGCTGATGGCCGATGGTCGCGAACACCGGCGCCCCGGAGATCTCCTCGAGCGTGTCGACGTCCCGGACCCGGCCGGTGAGGTGATCGCGCAGGGCCGCCACGGCGAGCCCGAGGAAGAAGCCGACCAGGGCGCCGACGAGCAGCACCAGCGCGCTGTTCGCCCGTGCGGGCGCGTCCGGCAACGAGGCCGGGGTGATGAGGTAGGCGTGCGCGAGGGTGCTCGCCGGCGCCGAGACGCTGCCGACCGCGGACTCGGCGTTGCGGTAGGCGAGGTAGGCCGACGCAACGGCCGCTGCCCGCTGCCGGGCTGCGGCGGCGTTCGGTGCCTTGTAGGCGAACCGCAGCACGTGCGTCGACACCGGCACGTTGACCGACAGGCCGTCCGCGAGCTCCCGCGGGCTCAGCTGCAGGCGCGAGGCCGCTGCCGTCAGCACCTGCCCGGATGTGGCCAGCTCCCGCTCGGTGCCCATGTCGGGCGGCTGCGGGTTCGGTCCGTTGGTGATGACGACGGGCTCCACCGCGATGCGGGCGACCGACTGGTAGACGGGCGCCTGGAGCCGGATGGCGAGCTGGGCGCTCAGCAGCACGAGGGCGGTGATGGCGAGGATCGAGGGCAGGTAGGCGAGGACCAGCGGACGGCCGCCACGTCCGAGCCGGTCGACTGGGTTGGCGGTCATCGCGACGTCAGCTCTCTGTTGTCGGGAGCCCGGAGCGGGTCGGGCGGCGTGCTGGCGGCGCGGGCCGCGACACCGCTCAGCGCCACGAGCACGAACAGCTCGTCGGCGGCGCCCCGGTAGGTCAGGTGCGGGTCGAACAGCATGAGGAAGGTCATGACCACGAGCACCGTGCAGGTCGCGACTCCCACGGCCGCGCCTGGTCCGGGGCCGAGGGCGATGCTGCGGCGCGCCGACCGCAGCGCGGCCACGACGAAGACCACGAAGGCCCCCAGCAGCGGCAGCCCCCCGGCCCAGAGCAGCCAGGTGTAGCCGCTCTCGATCCAGACGAAGCCGGTGGCCTGGCTCGGCACCGCGACCCGGGCCGCGGGTCGTACGCCGAGCACCCAGTGGCCGTGGCTGAACAGCTGCGGCCAGAAGTGCGTGGAC
>JAOPVD010000316.1 GCA_025966295.1 Frankiales bacterium
GCCCGGGCTGCCGGCACCGGCAGGTCGTCCTGGCCGAGGTGCAGCACCGGCGCGCCGGCGGCGTGCGCGATGTCGGCGCGGTCGTTGACCGACCACAGGGCACCGTGCCGCTCGGCCACCTCCCCGACCACCTCGAGCAGCTCCAGCTCGCGGCGCGCCTCGAGGCCCTTCTCGCGCAGCTGGACCACGTCGACGCCGCCGGCCAGCACCTGGTCGAGGAACTCCGCCAGGTCGGGCCGGTCGGGGGTGCACAGGTACAGCCGGGCGTCGTCCAGCGTCCTAGCCACCCGCCACCGCCTTCACCAGCTCCAGCACGTCGCCCTCGGTGAGGGTCGTGGCCAGCACCTCCGAGCGCAGCAGCGCCGTGCCGTTGTGCTCCACCACGACCGAGCCGACCTGCAGGCCCAGCCCCTGCAGCAGCTCCGGCAACGTGCTGCCGGCCGTCACCTCGCGGGCGCTGCCGTTGACGGTGACCAGCATCAGAAGGCGAGCGCCTGCGCGCGTCGCTTGACCTCGGTCGCGCGGTTCTCGTGCAGCGCCTGCAGCGGGGTGCCGGGCAGCGAGTCGTCGGCGGTCGTCAGCCAGCGGTAGGACTCCTCGGGGCTGAAGCCGGCGTCGTGCAGCAGCATGAGGACCCCGAACAGGTGCTTGACCGGCAGCTCGCCGTCGAGTGCCTCGGCCGGGATGACCACTCCCTCGTCGGTCTTGATTGCCAGCAGCTTGCGCTCGCTGACGAGCTGCTTGACGCCGGCGAGGCCGATGCCCATCCGGTCGGCGGCGGCGGTGAAGGACAGCATCTCGGACATGCTGCGAGCCTAAGTGCTGCGCTGCCGCGCACCGTCTACGGTCGGCCCATGACCGAGCACCCCGACGACGACGACCGACCCCGCCGGGTCGGGCCGCTGGACGACCCGGCCGCCCGGACAATCGTGGCGCTGGTCCTCGCCTTCCTGGTGCTGTGCGGCTTCGGGCTGCTCAGCGGCCAGTCCTACGTCGCCGCCGTGAGCGGCCGGCTGTCCCTGAGCCGCGACCACCAGATCGCCGAGGCCCTGGTCGGGGCGGCGCTCGCGCTACCGGCCCTGTGGCTGGCCGGCACCGCGCTCCGGCGCGGCGAGCCGTCGCTGGGCTGGGTGCTGCCGGCGGCCCGGGCGGCGGTGCTGCTCGCCGGCCTCGGACTGGCGCTGCGGGTCGTGCTGCTGGTCCTGGTGCTCGTCGGCTACGAGGACCCGCGCGTCAGCTTCGGCTGAGCCGCTGCCCGGATGAGGTCCAGGCAGGCGGCGGTCTCGCGGGACTGCTCCAGCGGCAGCACCCAGCCCGGTCCGCCCGCCAGCACCGACGACACCTCCTGCACCATCACGCGGTAGGCGTCGGTCGCGGGCACCGCGATCCGCTCGGTGCCGCTGCCGTCGGACACCCACAGCTCGGTCGCGTCGTCCTTCCACGACGTGTACGGCGCGTCCCGCAGCTCGAGCTCGCCCCGGCGCCCGGTGATGACCAGCCACTGGCCGAGGCCCTCGTCGATGCCGGCCCGGACCTCGGCGCTGGCGCCGTCCCAGTCCAGCACCGCCTCGGTGGCCAGGTCGACGCCGCCGTCGGCCCAGCGGGCCCGGGCCGCCACGTCGGTGGGCAGCCCGCGGCCCACCGCCCACAGCGCCGCGCTGACGGCGTAGTGCCCGACGTCGTAGAGCGCCCCGCCGCCGCGGGCCGGGTCCATCCGGTAGTTGCCGTCCAGCTGGCCGGCGAAGGTGAAGCCGGCCGTGACGTGCTCGACCGGCCCGATCTGCGCCAGCCGCTGCTGCGCCAGCCGGACCCGCGGGTGCCAGCGGTACCAGCTGGCCTCGACGACCAGCAGATCGCCGCGGGCCGCGGCGATCTGGTCCACCTCGGCGGCGGTCAGGCACAGCGGCTTCTCGCACAGCACGTGCTTGCCGGCCGCCAGCGCCGCCAGCGTCCAGGGCAGGTGGGCCTCGTTGCTCAGCGAGACGTAGACCGCGTCGACCTCGTCGTCGGCCAGCAGGGCGTCGTACGACGGGTGGGTGGTGACCGGGCCGAGCGCGGCCGCGCGCTGCGGGTCGCGGGCGGCCGCGGCCTGCAGCACCGCGCCGTCGGCGGCGTGCACGGCCGGCGCCAGGGCCGCCGCGGCGATGCTGCCTGCGCCCAGGAAGCCCCAGCGGATCACGTCGGCAGCGGCACCGGCCGGCCGCCCTGCGCGGCCGACTCGGTGGCGGCCTGCATGACCGCGATGGTGCGCCGGCTGCCCTCGGGGGTGACCTCCATCGGCTCCCCCGACAGCAGCTGGTCGGCGAGCTGGCGGTGGAACGGCTGCGGCGGCGCGGGCGGCACCGACAGCCGCAGCTCGTGGGTGCGGCCGGCGCCGTCCGGCAGCAGCACCGTGAGGTCGGCCGGTGCGTCGGCGTGCCCCAGCCGGTCCTCGAGCAGCGTGCCGATCGGGCTGCGCGCGACGACCTTCTCCAAGCGCCAGTCCCCGACGATGCCGCCCGCGGTGCCGAGCAGGTAGAACTTCGGCTTCAGCGCCGCCGCCAGGTCGGAGTGGGTGAACTCCGCCTCGACGCCGTCCACGAAGTGCACGAGCACCCGGCTGTGGTCGGCGTTGGTGACGTCGTGCCAGACCCGCTTGTGGGTGGTGGCCGACACCCACTCGACCTCCTGGCCGAGCAGGTCGAGCGCCCAGTCGAGGTAGTGGCTGCCCCAGTCGTAGATGGCGCCGCCCGAGACCGCCTCGTCGGAGTGCCAGTAGTTGCAGGGGTGGCCGTAGCCGCCGATGAAGCTCTCGTAGTGGAAGACGTCCCCAATGCGGCCGCTGCGTACGACGGTCTTGAGGGCGAGGTAGTCAGGGTCCCACCGGCGGTTCTGGTAGACCGCGAGCGTCAGGCCGCGGTCCCGAGCTGCCGCGATCTGCCGCTCCGCCT